>JBEKLW010000273.1:0-4551 GCA_050008815.1 Bryobacteraceae bacterium | reverse complement strand
AGCGGCGGCCCGAGGACGCGCATCACCACGTGGTCGGCGGAGGCCAGCAGCTCCATCAGGCTGTGGATGCGTGTGATCTCGGTGTAGAAGCGGGAGGTGCCGCCCTGGAGCGAGTCCAGCGTGCGGATCGAGGCGCCCACGGCCAGCGGCGCCAGCCGCAGCCGCCGCGCCCGCACCGGCGCGCCAGCCATGGCGAGCACCGCGTTCACTCCCACGGTGCGCAGCAGCGTGCTCTTGCCCGACATGTTCGAGCCGCTGACCACCAGCACCTGCAACTCCGCCGACAGCCGCACGTCGTTGCGCACCGCCCGGCTCTCCGGCAGCAGCGGGTGCGCGAGGCCCTCGCCCTCCAGGCACGGCCCGTCCGAGGCGAACTCCGGGAACGGGTCGGCCGGGTGCTCGTAGGCGTAGCTGGCCAGCGCACATAGCGCCTCCAGCTCGCCGACCGCCTCCAGCCACCGGCGCACCAGGGGGCCCGACTTCTTGCGCCAAGCCTCGATGGCGAACGCCAGTTGCTCGCGGTACAGCAGCGGCGGCCCGAGGACGCGCATCACCACGTGGTCGGCGGAGGCCAGCAGCTCCATCAGCCGGTTCAGCCTGTGAATGCGGTGCGAGGCCGGCACGCCCTCCACCTTGAGCCGCTCCCGCAGGCCGGCCAGGCGCGGCGTCTGGAACGGTTCGCGCTCGAACCACGCCAGCACCCCGGCCAGCAGCTCCAGTCCGTAGGCCGGCTCTCCAACCGCCCCGATGACCTTGCGCACGCGCGAGCGCAGCCGCAGGGCAACGACCACCTCCACCACCGCCACCACGAAGAAGAACTCGGGAACCCCCAGGACCGCCCACACCGTCGCGCCGGCAACGGCCAGCGCCGCCAGAACCAGGGCGGCGATTCGCAGTCCGCGCGAGTCTAGCACCAGGGGCTGCTCGGCCCAGCGGGCCAGCAAGGCCGGCTCGATGGCCGAGCGCAGGTCCTCGCCCAGCAGCGCCAAGTGCTCGCGGAGATCCAGGCGCGGCCTCAGCTCGTCGATGGCCGCGTGGCGCGCGTGGACCTCATCCACCGGCGCCGGCTCCAACAGCCAGCGCGCCAGGGTCTCCTCGCCGATGCGCAGCCGCGCAGTCGAGAGCAACTCGAACAGCGACCCCTTGCCGAACAGGTCGAGGTCCTCGGCATAGGGATGGTGGGGGTCGTCGAACCGCTCACCGCTCGAGCCCGCGCCGGCCCAGTTCCCCTCCAGACGCGCCAGCCCGCGCGCGTAGAATGCGGCGGCGCGGTCGGCGCACCGTCTGGAGCGGAGCACGCGCTCGTGGAGCACGGCCAGCATGGCGAACGTCGCCGCCGGCGCCGCCAGCCACAGGGGAGAGGCCAGCCGCCGGCCGAGCGCCACCCAGGTGATCAGCGCCGCCAGGATCGCCAGGGCCAGCCGTGCGTTGCCCAGGGCGATGTGCTCCCTGCCCAGACGCGCCGAAGCCGCGCGCCAGCGGTCGAGCCGCCCCTGGTACTCGGAGCGCGGGCCGGGGTTGGTTTCAGCCATCCTGATAGAATCATAGCCGCTAGTCCGCGCGGACGGGGCGTCATCCCGCGCGGCGGCGCCGGCCGGGATCCCCCATCCCTACGGCTTGATCACCAGGCGGTATTCGTCGGATTGGAGCCCGCTGTCGGTCTGGACGTGGACAAACTGGAACGGGCCCAGGGGAGCGCCGAACGAGCGCGGCTTCTTCGAAACCGGTCCCGGACTGAAGCTCACCAGGTACACACCGGAGCCGATGCCGTCGATCATGACCTCTGTCCCGGCCTTCACGTACACCAGGCGGAGTGCCTCTTCCGGAGAGCCCTGCTCAACCACCCTGACGACGGCATCCTGCACGCCACTGTTGACCACGCGGAACCGGCCCACCCCCCGGCGACCCCTTGGGAGCGCCAGCTCGGCGCCGGTTTCGAGCGGCTTCGCCTCGGGCGCGGCTGCCCGGCGCGCCCCGCGCGCCGCCGTGCCGATGGGACGTGCCGGCTCGGCGGGCGGCAGATTCGCAGCCGCCTCCTGGTCCGGCGAGCTGACGGGGCTGACGGACGCCACCCGCCGGGCCGCCGCCCCCCCCGTTACGATCTCGAAGAGCAGCGCCCCAGCGCCCAACAGCCCGCCCGCAATAATCGCCGCACCGATCACCACCGCGGCGGCGGGCAGGCGCCGCTGAGGCGCACTCGGTGTCACTGGCACGCCCGGTTCCCACTGCCCGGATCCCGGGAGACCAGCAGGGCCAGCCGGATGGAGCGGCCTGGCCGGCTCGGAGTGCGCCAACTCGACCCCAGGCGCCGGCACGGAAGGCCCGGCGGTCGCCGCGGGCGTGGCGGCCGCGATATACGCCCAGGGAGGAGGCGGCGCGCCAGACCCCGGGAAAGCCTCGGGCGCAGCTTGGGGCAGCATGGCGCTGTCGCCGGCCTGGAACGGGGCCTCGGACGGCGCCGCCCCGCTGCCGGTTTCCAGGCCACTCGCCGCGGCGCCTCGCTGCACCAGCGCCCGATACGCCTCAATGATCTCTTTGACCTTCTCCTCGGCCTTCATCTCCAGTCGTGGCGAGTGGGAGAAGCGCTCCGGATCCCAAACGCGCAACAGATCCTGGTAGGCCTGTGTGACGTCCTCAGGGGTGGCCGTCGGTTCTAAGTTCAGAACCGCGTAGTATTGTTCGGTCGTCCTGTCCATGACCCGCAGCGGGTGCGACTCCTGACGAGGATAACCCGAATAGCGCGGCCAGACAACCGGCTCGCCCGCGGCTGGCTCACGCCCCGCCCGTTCCAGCCTGGAATGCCCGGAAGCCGCTGATTTGGTTTGAGAGACCTCCCCTGTTCTGTTATCCTCGGTCTTGGGTTCCCCAACAATCTGGTTCCCTACCCGAAGAGGTTCGCATGTCAGGCCATTCAAAATGGGCGACCATCAAGCATAAGAAGGCCGCGACCGACGCCAAGCGCGGGAAAGCCTTCACGCGCGTGATTAAAGAGATCACGATTGCCGCCCGCAGCGGCGGCGACCCGGACTCCAACCCCCGGCTGAGGACGGCCGTTCTGGCGGCTAAGGCAGCCTCCATGCCCGCCGACAACATCAAGCGCGCCATCCAGCGCGGTACCGGCGAACTCGAAGGCGGGCAGATCGAAGAGGTGATGTTCGAAGCCTACGGACCGGCGGGCGTGGCCATCCTGACGCAGGTGGCCACCGACAACCGCAACCGCACCGTAAGCGAGATCCGGCACATTTTCACCAAACACGGCGGGAAGCTGGGCGAGCAGGGCAGCGTAGCCCGGCTTTTTGAGCGCAAGAGCCAGATCCTGGTTCCGCAGGAGAGCGTCGCTGAAGAGCGGCTCATGGAGGTAGTCATCGACGCCGGGGCGGAGGACATCCGCGGCGACGGCGCCAGTTGGGAGATTCTCTCCCCACCCGAGACTCACGAGGCCGTCCTCACGGCCATTCAGAAAGCCAAGATCGAGACCCGGGAAGCGCAGATCGCCATGGTCCCCCTCCTGCTCATCAAGCTCGAGGGCAAGGACGCCCAGACGATGCTGAAGCTCGCCGACGCGCTCGAGGAACACGACGACGTGCAGAACGTCTGGGCCAACTTCGACATCGACGAGAGCGTCCTGGAGGCCCTGGCGCAATAGCCGCGCGGGACGGTGAATGCGCGTCCTCGGCATCGATTGCGGGACCGAACGCACCGGTTACGGAATCATTGATAGCGACGGCCGCAGCCACCGGCTGGTGGCGGCCGGCGTGATCCGTACCAGCCCCAAGGAGGCGCTGCCCGGCCGGCTGGCCGCCATCGCCCGCCAGTTGAGGGCGGTGGTCCAGGAGAACCGGCCGGAGGCGGCGGCGGTCGAGGAAGTTTTCCACGCCGCGAATGTCCAGACTGCGCTGAAGCTGGCCCAAGTGCGCGGAGCGGCGCTGCTGACCGTGGCCGAGGCGGAGCTGGAGATCGGCGAGTATTCGCCGCTGGAAATCAAGACCAGCGTCGTCGGTTACGGCCGCGCCGAAAAACACCAGGTGCAACTCATGGTACGGTCCCTTCTCGGTCTCAAAGTTGAATTGGAGGAGGACGCCGCCGACGCCCTCGCAGCGGCCATCTGCCACGCTACGCGCCGGGCCGCGGGAGCGCCTCGATGAGAATCCTTTCGGCCCTGTGCGTGTCAGCGGCCCTGCTGGCCGCGGCCGACTTGCCGCGAATCACCTACTCGAAGTCCTTCCCCGGAAGCCTGCCGGCCTACGTCGAGATCACCGTGGCCAAAGACGGCAGCTCCACTTACAGGGAGGCCGACGACGACGACAACCCGCTCCGCCTCCAGCTCACCGAGACCGAAGCCGCCGAGATCTTCGCCCTCGCCGAGAAGCTCGGCTGGTTCTCGCAGCCGCTGGAATCGAGCCTCAAGGTTGCCTTCATGGGGACCAAGACCTTCCGCCTCGAGGACGGCGCCCGCAAGCAGCAGGTGAGCTTCAATTTCTCGCTCGTGCCCGAGGCGCAAAAGCTCTGGGACTGGTTCGAGCGGATCGCCGAGACGGAATCGCTGTTCAT
>JBEKLW010000272.1:0-4557 GCA_050008815.1 Bryobacteraceae bacterium | reverse complement strand
AAGTTGCGCTCGGCCGGCGTCCTCACAAAAACCGGGTACAGACAGCCACTTTTCGCTTGCGCGAGTTCGTTGTCTTCAGCGAACTTGGAGCGCGAAAAGTGGTGTCTGGCCCCGGTTTTTGTACGGACCTGTGGGCTCACCCCGTCGCGCGCCTTGAATCTGCCGGCCTCGCGCGGCGCCTCGCTTCGAAGGATGTGAGAAGACCGGGCTGGCGGGCGCCGGGGACGGGATCTCAGCGCGGCGCTCAGCGTTTCCGCTGGCCCTTGACCATCTTCGTGACCTTGTGTTTGTGGGAGCCGCGGGCCACGCCCGCGGCCCGCTTCGGCTTGGGCGGCTGGCGCTTGCGGGCCTTCCGCTTGGCATCCTTGCGTTCCGCTTTGTCGGTGATGTTTTTTGTGTTCATTCCGCTGTCTTCAGTCCTGCGTACTTCGCAATGATCTTCTTCAGCCCGTGTCCCGGGAAGCTGACCGTGAGTTTGGCGTCCTCACCCTCCCCTTCGCGCCGGACGATGGTGCCGTTTCCATAGCGCGGATGCTCGACCGACGAGCCGACCGAGAACTTCGATCTCCGAACCGAGGGCGCAACCCGCGGCGGGGGCGGCTGGGTCCGCGGCGCGCCCGTCGCCGGAAGATTCGTGGCCACGCCCCGAGCCGCGAAAAACTCCGCGATGTTTTCTAATGAATTATACGTCTTGCCGGTGTAGAGATTCTTCCGCGCCGCCTGGCGCACCAGGAACTGGTCTCCCGCCAGGTCCACCTGCGGCGGCGGCGCCGCGACCCGCCCGAGAACTTCTGTGAACTCCAGGGGAATCTCGCTCAGGAAGCGCGACGGCTGCGACGCCTGCGCGTGCTCCCCGCCGTAGCGGCGGCGGTAGCGCGCGCAGGTCAGGACCAGCCGTTTCTGGGCCCGGGTCATGGCCACGTAGCACAGCCGGCGCTCCTCCTCCATCGCGGCCCGGGACTCGAGCGAGCGGCTGTGTGGAAACAAGCCCTCCTCGAGGCCGCAGATAACGACCGCCGGGAACTCGAGCCCCTTGGCATTGTGCGCCGTCATGAGGCACACCCGCGCCTGGTCGTCGATGGCGTCGGCTTCCGAGACCAGCGCGGCGTGATCCAGGAACTCGGGGATGCCCTCGCCGCGCGCGGCGGCGTCGGAAGCGGCGTTGCCAAGCTCGGTGACGTTCTCCTGGCGCGCCTCCGCGTCTGGGGTCTGGTCGGCCTCGAGCGTTTTCAGGTACCCGGTCTGCTCGATGACCGCCCGCACGACTTCGTGTAGCGGCTCGACCGCCGCGGTCTCCCGCAGGCCCTCGATCAGCGTCCGGAAACCCTCCAGGGCGGCGGCCGCCCGGGTGGGGAGCTGTTTCTCGTCGAGCAAGCGCAGGATGGCGTTCCAGTGGTTCAGGCCGTGCTCGCGCGCGCACCGCTCGATCTGCTCGATGGCGCTCTTGCCGAGGCCGCGCGCCGGCGTGTTGATGATGCGCAACAGGTTGACGGAATCCTGCGGCGCCACCAGCACCCGCAAGTAGGCCAGGATGTCCTTGATCTCCGCCCGCTGGTAGAAGCTGAAGCCGCCGATCACCTGATACTTGCGCCCATAGCGCCGCAAAGCCTCTTCGATCTGCCGCGACTGGGCGTTGGTCCGGTAGAGCACCGCGACGCGGTCGCCGGGGTTCTCAAACAGGACGCTCTCGATGGTGTCGGCGATGAACAGCGCTTCCCGCTCGGCGTCGTAGGCTTCGCAGAACCCGACCGGGGCGCCCCCCTGGGCCGAGGTCCACAGCCGCTTGCCCTTCCGCTCCCGATTGTGCGCCACTAGCGCGCTGGCCGAAGCCAGGATGTTCTGGGTAGAGCGGTAGTTCTGCTCCAGGCGGATGAGCCGCGCGTTCGGGTAGTCCGCTTCGAAGTCCAGGATGTTGTTGATGTCGGCGCCGCGCCAGCTATAGATCGACTGGTCCTCATCGCCCACCGCGCAAACGTTCTGATGGACCTGGCTGAGCAGGCGCATCAGCTCGTACTGGCTGCGGTTGGTGTCCTGATACTCGTCGATGAGCAGGTGCGCGATGCGCTGGTTCCAGGCACGCCGAAGGTCCTCATCATGCTGGAGCAGGCGGACGGCCTCGAGCAGCAGGTCGTCGAAATCGAGGGCATTGGCCTGCCGCAGCCGGCCTTCATACTCCTCGTAGACGGAGGCCAGCCGGCTCGCTTTGAGGTCCTTGGCCGCTTTGTAGACGTCGGGGGGCGAGAGCTTGTGGTTCTTGGCGTGGCTGATGCGCGCCAGCGCCGCGCGATACGGCATGAACTGCTTCTCGTCGAGCCCGAGCTGCCGCGAGGCCGCCTTCACTAGGGCCAGTTGGTCATCCTCGTCGTAGATGGTGAAGCTGCGCGTGAAGCCCGGGCGCAGCTCGGCCAGCCGCGTCCCGTCCCTCCGCAGCAGCCGGACACAGAAGGAGTGAAACGTCGAGACCACCAGCTCGCTCAGTGCGTAGGAATGCCCCAGCAGCCCCTCCACGCGCTCGCGCATCTCCTGGGCCGCCTTGTTGGTGAAGGTCACGGCGACAATGGCCGATGGCGGTACGCGGTGCGCGTGGACCAGGTGGGCGATGCGGTGCGTGATCACGCGGGTCTTGCCGCTTCCCGCACCGGCTAGGATCAGCAGCGGACCTCCGGTATAGGCAACCGCTTCGCGCTGCGGCGGGTTGAGGCCTTCCAGAAAGTCCATGAGAATCGTCTTGCCGGAGCGGGCACGCCGCGCGGAAGCCTGCGGGCCGTGGAGAGGGCCCGAAACGGCTAGCGAGACTCCCTGCAACTAATTGCTGCGATTCAATTTTAGCACGCCGTGACGGGCGGCTCCCGCAGCTACGGTGGCGACGAACTGTCACCCCCTTTGGGGGGGGCTGGCCCCCAATAGACCTTAGTATGTAGCGATCAGGAGGGCATTGATGCGCCGGGAGTGTCGTGTTAAAAGCAGTGCATGGCTCGGTGCGTACCCGCATCTCTCCACGTCATCCGTAAGCGGCTGCGACGGTTGTACGAGCGGCGGTCGGCCGTGAACGCGCTGCTCCGCTCACTTCGGCAGTATCAGCGCGCTGCCGGGCCAGCCCACTGAGGTGGCAGCGACCGTCAGGCCGCCTTGTGGCAACGGTGGCTGCGCGGCTGGCTTTGCACTCCATCCGTAATCCCTTGTAACCTGTAGACTTGCCGGTTCGCCAATTCTGACAGAGGGACGCGAGGACCTCGGGGAATGCCGGCTGCACCGCCGCATGCTGGTCGATTTCGAGTTGATCAAACGGGCCCGGGAGGGCGAGGATGCCGCCTACAGCGAGGTGGTGCAAGCCTATCGCAAGCGGATCCTGGGCACGATCGCGCGGCTCATCGGACGGCCCGAGGACGTGGAGGACGTGGGGCAGGAGGTCTTCCTCCGGCTGTACTTTTCTCTCGACCAGTTGCGCAGCCCGGAGGTTTTCGAGCCCTGGCTCCACCGGTTGACGGTGAACGCGGCGTACGACTACTTACGCAAGCAGCGCCGGCGCGCCGAGGCGCGCATGGCGGACCTGTCCGAGCAACAGGTGGTGCTGGCCGATGCGGCCGCGGGCACCAAGCGGCAGGACGAGGACGAGAGGCGCAAGCGCGTCCGCGAGCAGGCGAATACGCTGCTGCGCTCGATCCCGGAGCAGGATCGCATTCTGCTCTCGCTGAAAGAGATGGAGGGCCTGTCGCTGAAAGAGCTTGAAAAGGTCTACGGCGTCAGGGAGAATGCTTTGAAGGTGAGGCTGTTCCGAGCCCGGCAGCGGGCCCTGAAGGCTTTTGAGGCGTTGGAGGGCAAGGGCGCCGGCGCCCGGCTGGTGAGATAGGGGGTTTCATCGTGAACGACGATCGCGCGCTAAGCGGCCCACCGGAAGAGCGGCTGGATGCTCTTTGGGCGGCCTACCGCAATGCCTGCCCGGATCCCGAGCCGAGTCCGGACTTCATGCCCGGGCTGTGGCGAAAGATCGAGGCCCAGCGGGCGTTTGCCTTCACCTGGCGGCGCCTGGCGCAGGGCATCGTCACGGCCGCCGCCCTGGCCTCGCTCGGCATGGGCGTCTACCTGAAGGGCGTTTCGCCGGCGCCGCCCACCTACCTGGAAACGCTGGCGGCCAGCCAGGCGCCCGACAGCCTGGCCGACACGGAGATCGTCCAGGCCGTGCACGAGAACTCGCGATGAAACGCTCCAGCCTCTCAGCCATCGTTTACTTGTGCCTGGTGTTCCTCAGCGGCGTCCTGGTGGGCGGCGTGGGTTTCAGGTTCTACCACCTGCACTCGGCGAGCGCCAAGAGCAACCCCTGCGGTCCCGAGGCGATGCGCATGCGCTACATCGACGACATGCGTTCGCGGCTGAAGCTGCGGCCAGACCAGATGAGCCGGTTCGAGGCCATCCTGGAGCAGACGCACGAGCGCTTCACGGCACTGCGGGAGAAGTACAGGCCCGAGGTGCGGGCGCTCCAGGAGGAGCAGGTGCAGCTAATCCGCTCCAGGCTCGACGATCAGCAACGCGCCGGGTACGAGAAGATGCGCCAGGAGC
>JBEKLW010000271.1:0-6353 GCA_050008815.1 Bryobacteraceae bacterium | reverse complement strand
GGCAGTTAACAATCCGACGAGGAAAGGAGACCGCGGCCAGTCGTCAGAGCAAAAGAAGGGCGAGCTCGCGCCCGCCCTTTGCTCAGATCCGCGCTGCACCGCGGCTTAGCGACCTACCATGAAGATGCTACCAATACCACTCGACAAAAGCCAGTTAGTAACTCGGCTCCGCCCCTACCGCAAGGTGGAGGCGAACGAACTCTTCGAGCTGGTCAACGCGGCCATCCAACGCCAACAGACGCCCGCGCACCCGGCCGAGATCGCCGCCATGGCCTTCGAGGCGGGCCGGAAGTGGGGCATCATGCAGGCCTTCGACATGCTCCGCACCAGCAGGGAAGTCAAGGCGGACTTGGCCGAGCTCGCAGCCCCGGAGCTGATTCAGTAGAGCTACGGCCGGGAGCGGGCGCGCCCTCTGGGCCGGCGCGCCCGCCAGAGAAAGGAACTGACTCCATGCCCGCAATGCCTGCACGCATCAACCGGGGACCGCACACCAACAACGACCCCAAAACGCTGTTCACCGAATCCGCCGACACCATCGATCACGTGCTATCGCTGCTCAACCGCACCTACGCCACGCTTCCCAACGCAGACCCCTGCCGCCACGACACCGTGATCGTCATGCGCGAGCTTTACCAAGTCCAACGCGGAATCCGCAACCTGCAATTCAGGCAGTGAGGCACCGACGCCATGGCCACCCACCACACCCCACCGACGACCAACAACGTGCACAAGCTCACCCACGTGTGGCGGGCCAGGACTCAGGCCATGCGCGCAAAAGATGCCTTCTACTTCCGCGCGCCCCCCGATTGCATCATGGCCGCGGCCATCGCCGACGAACTCAACAACGTCAGCGAGTGGGCCAAACTCCAGGGCGCAAAAATCGCCAGCATCCAGTGCCTCGGAAAACTGCATAACTAGGAGGAACCACAGTGGCCACGCCCACACAAACCGCCATCCGCGACGCCACCGCGTGGGTCGCACGCGTCGCGGACATCTACCAGCTGCGCACCGCCAACCGCATCGCCTACTATGGAGCCGTCTCCGCCGCGGCCAAGGCGATGCACAATTGCCTAGTCATGGCGGCAAACCTGCCCGCGCCCCCAAAGGAGAACACCGATGGAACCCAAAACCCTCCGAGCTGCTGAATATGTAATCGCGCACATCAACCGCGCGGTGCGCAAGTTCCACCTCTCGGCCAGCGACGAGTTCGACCTCATGTTTCTCATCGGCGTCGAGGTTGATGGCCGCTTCTCTCTTGAGTCCCCCAACGCCAACGACCCCGCCGTGCGCAATCCCGGCGTCACCACCCTCACGTACCCGGCCGACAACGAGCGCGCACCGCACCTGCTCCGCAGCCACCGGGGAACCATGCCGATCGCCATCCGGCCCCGCGACGACAACGAACCCCCGAAGAGTGCGGCATGACCTACATCGTGCACGAAACCGCATGCGGCCGGTTCGGCCGCTGGTATATCCGGCAGGCAGAAGCGCCATGGCTCGCCTGGAGCGGAGACCGGTGGGTCGAACACGACATGGGCCTGCCCTACCCAGGCGAGAGCACGCTGCAATTCGACACCGAAGCCCTCGCGCAACTCTACATCGACAGCATGAACGCCGCCGCCAACGGCCTCGACGCGCGCAGAATCGCCGAGCTCGAAGCGCCGCGCGGCGACGACGGCCCGCCAAAGGAGGCGCCGTGATGCCCCGCTACTACTCCACCGTCGCTGCCATCCTCTGGTGCACCACCGCCGCACTCCTCTTGGGCGTAGTCCTTGAACAACTCTGCGAGTGGCTCGGCTTCTGGCCCAACTAGCATGTACACCGTCACCGCGATCGACGCACCCAACCCCGCGCACGAGCAGGCCGCGCCCTGCGAGAGCTTCATCATCACCCACCCGAAGCACCCCGGCCTCGCCTGGGACGGGGACAACTGGGTGCGGCACATGTCCGGCGTGTCGTGGCCGGGGTTCTCTATCCTCGTGTTCGACTCGGAGGAAGCAGCCGACGACTACGCCACCGACCATTTCCTCTACCCAAGGAGCGACCCGCCATGTCAAAAAAGCTGACACCCGCCCAGCCCGCGTGGAAGGAACTCACCCAACTCGCGATGCAATCACACAACACGTGGCAGCACTGGGGGGAGCAGCCAGGCCGGAGCGACGCTCTCCGCGCCAGCGCCTTCGCGCTCGCCGATGCCTTCGTCCTCTGCGCGACAATCCTCGCGCGCATGGCGTACGACATAGACAGCGCGACCGTCCAGCCTCCCCCGCACCGGCTCTACTCCCCACCGGCCTAACCCTCGCGTCGGATGAGCCGCCGACGCCGGCGCGCGCGAGGAACACGCGCAGCAAACCTACCGGCTCAAACGTACAGGCACCTACCCGGCCGTGGCTACAGCTCCGCGGCCGGGGATTTTCCCCGCGCGGTGCCCAGCGCCGCGATCGATGGCAGCGGCCCAACAACCCGCTCGTAACCCGGTAACTACCCGGTCAAAACGCTGTCTAAGGGTGGTTTTTTCATTAATACATAGAGAACTAACTGTATCCCCGCCATGCCCAACGCAGCCGTTCGACTCTGACGGCATACAGCGCCACCAAGAGAAGCGCACGCACCCCACAGCGAGCGACGACCCGGACACCCATGTCCACCAGATGCGCGATGCGGAACAACTGCGCAGCCGGCGCCGACAAATGCCGGCGAAGCAGCAACGAAGGCCGCGCCCCCGGCCCCCCGCCGCGCGCCGCCTCGCGGTTCCGGCGCTGCGCTACGGCGTGGACTGGGCTCGCAGCAGAGCTGCTCGCCCTGTCCGCGCCTCCGCTCCTCGCCTCCACCGCGCCAACGCTCAGCCCGACGCTGGCCAGGCGTCCGGCGCTGCCACGCGGCGCGCGGACGGGGCGGCCTGCGATCGCGGCGACCGAAGCAAAAAACAGGGTTAGCGCGGGCGCGCCCCGAGCGCGGCCAGCGGCATCAAGTTGGGCGGTCAGCCGACGCCGGACGCGACGGCGGCGCGATCAGGCCGGCGCAGGCGCGGCGCGCGCGGATGGCTGGCGCTCACGGGTGGCTCACCGCCACCCATCGCGCCAGCCACGGGGCGGGGGGACCTCCTCCTCGTCGCCTTGCCCGCCCGGCGGCTCCAGGCGGCGCGCCCCGCGTTGTTGTGGTAGGGCTTCTTATGGCGGGGCGCGCCGGCTTCGCACGCCGGTTCGCGTCACTTCGGGCGCTCCTCGTCGTCGGCCCCCCGCCCCGAGCTCGCTTCGCTCGCCGGCGGGGTTACGCGCAAAGTTCGCGCATAACCCCGCCGAAAGGCTCCGCGCGCGCCGCGCCTGCGCCTGCCCTTCTCAGCGCGCCGCCGTCGCGTCCGGCGTCGGCTGACCGCTCTCATGGCCGCTGGCCGCGCTCGGGTCGCGCCCGCGCACCCAGCGTGCGAATCTAAACGTTCGTTTAGCTCTTGCACACTTGTGATGGCCGATACAGTGTGCTGTGCTGGCCGTCACTGACACTGAAACCCGCATGGATGTAGGCTGTTTCTATGTTCTACTACTGGAGCATCAAGACACCCAACACCCCCGATTGGTGGCTCTTCAAGCGTGCTATCTCTCGGCAGTGGGGCGGCTACGAGTGCAAAGACGCGATGATCATCGATCGCCGCAAGCTCGAATGCGGCCCTTACTTGCGTCGGCCTGCCGGCGCGCATACGTACACCTGGGTCTTCGTCCTCCTCGTTATCACCTGCGTCTATGGGCTGTGCGCCCCCTCCGGGCAGGCGCCTTCGCCTGCGGCTCAGGCGCCTGCGCCGTCGCGCGCGGCTGCGCCGCGGCGCGCAGCCCCCGAGGAGACGGACAGGTGGTACACGCAGCCAGGTCATAGCGTCATCAATCGGTCGGCCTCACCCTTCAACGTCTCGTTTAATTCGTGCCGCCTGAACGAAAAGCAACACGTCAGCTGCCAGTTCACTGACGCGACCGGCAACGACCATTGGGTCTACCTACCCGGCCTCACCTGGGCCGATGTGCAGAAAGGCAAACTATGAATCCCGCCTACGATCTCCCGCTTCTCATCGCCTACACCAGCCGTCTATTTCACCGTACGCTCACCGCAGCCGAGATCGAGGCTGTCAGAATCATCTATGTGGGCTTGCTCACCTCCACCCAGATCGGCAAAGGATGAGTTTGCATTTGCTGAGCGGCAGCTTTCGGCGCGGGCTCCGTCGCGGGCCGCTCGATCTCGATATGGGCGGCTTTATTGTGCGCCCGCGCCGTCGCCCGCGTCTTGGTAGCTTCAGCTGGGGGCGGCTCGCGCGGCTTGCTTGCCTCCGCCGCTTCCCGCCAGCGCCACAGTATGGGCTGTCCAACAGAAGCCCGGGTTCGTTTTTTGTCTGCCACCGAGGATCGGCGCCTCGCCTCAGCCGAACGCCCACCTTCGAAGAGCTTCAAGCTCTCGCGCGGCGCGCCCTGTGGCAGTGCGAACGGCTCAAAGAATCTCTCCTCAGCCTGCGGGAAAGAGGCACATGGATTACATCGCCTATTACCGCGTATCGACACAGCGCCAAAAGCTCAGCGGCCTTGGCCTCGACGCGCAGCGCGAAGCGGTGTCCGCCTACGCGCGCAACGGGAACCTCGTCGCCGAGTTCTGCGAGACAGAGAGCGGCAAGCGATGGGAAAACCGCCCTCAGCTCGCGGCGGCGCTCACCCTCTGCCGCAAGCGCCACGCCGTCCTGCTGATCGCGCGCCTCGACCGCCTCGCGCGCAACGTCGCGTTCATCAGCACGCTGATGGAGAGCGCGACCGAATTCATCGCGTGCGACATGCCCCACGCCAACCGGCTCACAATCCATATCCTCGCTGCTGTCGCAGAGCACGAACGCGAGATGATCTCGGCTCGCACCAGAGACGCGCTCGCGGCGGCCAGGGCAAACGGAACCATCCTTGGCAACCCCCGGCTGGCCGAGGCACGCGAGCGCGCTCGCGCCGCCTTCGCGGCCCGCCGCCCGCACACCGGTGTCATCGGCCTTATCCGCGCGTGGCGCGACGACGGCGCAAGCTACCGCGAGATCGCCCGCCGCCTCAACGCAATCGGGTCACCCGCGCCTCGCGCAGGACGCTGGCACCCAACAAGCGTCCGCACACAACTCATCCGCGCCGCCTGAAAGGCCACGTCCATGCAGAAGAAGCGAGATCTGAGCTATTTTCCACCCAACCCGTACAAGGTTCCCCAGCGGCGCGCGGCACTGTCCTGGCAGCAGCAGCGCATGATCCACGAATCGTGGACCACTCGCCCCGCATGGCGGATCCACCTACGCGCGTGGTTCGCCCGCCGCCGCGCCGCATGGTTCCCCGCCCCTCCAAAGCGCACCGCCGCCCCGGTAAGCAACACCCCAATCCAGCAAGAACTTTGGCCGAGCTAAAACTCCACCGCCGTACCCGGCGCTGTCCACTCCGCCACCCCGCGCTCCCCGCTCCCAGTAAAGTCAAAACACCCATGGCCCGCACTGGCCGGGCCAGGGTTCCCCTCTGCTTTCCCCGATGAACCTCCCATGTGGTCAACCTACTTTGTAGTATCATGAACACGGCTCCTCGGCGCGGAAAGGGGATCGAACCCCATGAAGGTCATCTATAGCATCCTCTCTGCCGCCAGTGGCAAACTCGGCGGCGTCGTCGCCAGCCACAACCGCAGCGGCCAGTACCTCCGCAAACACTCAGTGCCCACCCAACCGCGAACCGCAGCGCAGACCATCGTGCGCGGCCAGCTGCGCGCGATCTCTTCCAGCTTCCGCTCGCTGACCTCCGACCAGGTCGCGGCCTGGAACGCGCTCGGCGCGACCGTCACCCTCAAGAACAAGCTGGGCACCAGCTTCCACCCGACCGGGCAGCAGCTCTACGTGTCGTGCAACAAGAACCTGCAGCTGATCGGCATCACCACGCTGCTCAGCGACGCGCCCAGCGTCCCCACGTTGCCCTCCATCACCACCTTCAGCATCACCCCGCACTCGACCGCGAACGTCGTGGACGGGTTCACCATCGCGGTCACCTCCGGAGACTTGACTGGCTACGCGCTGATCCTGCGAGCCTCCAGCGTGCAATCCACCGGGCGCACCTTCCTCGGTAAGAGCGCCTTCCGCACCCTCGCCGGCTACAACCCGGCGTCCGGCCTGCCCACGCTGATCAACTCGCTCTACACGGACAAGTTCGGCCCGCTACCCGGCAACGGGTACGTCGGCATGGAACTGAAGATTGTCGATCCGTCATCTGGGTTCGCGTCGTCTGCCGTGAAAGCCACCTGCGACTTCGCCTCCACCGCCGCCAGCGGGTTGTTCACCGCCTCCATCGGCGCCCAGGTCGGAGTCACCACGGCGG
>JBEKLW010000270.1:0-4590 GCA_050008815.1 Bryobacteraceae bacterium | reverse complement strand
CGTCGAGCCGGCGAAGCCTGCCAGCACCCGATCGTTGTACAGGCGCCGGATCTTCTTCGCCGTGCCCTTCAGGACTTCCTGGCCTAAGGTCACCTGGCCGTCGCCGGCCATGACGATCTTGCCGTTCCTCCGCACACACAGGACGGTCGTTGCCCGCATCCGCTGTTCCATGGGGTACACCTTCATTCTAGCGTATCCTACCTCCAGCGACGTTGTAACGCGGAGACAAACCGCATGGTTTTGCAGTCACTTACGACCCCGCCCGAGGGCCGAGCCGGGCTCGCCTCAGCGCCCCTGGCGCCAAGTGCGCCTTCTCCACATCCGGGCGGACAGACGAATGAGGAGGATTCGCTCCTCAGGCCGCGGCGCGAGAATGCCCCTACCAGCGCGGCCCGGCGCTCCTTCAGTACATAACCTTCAGCGAGAACTGGATCTGACGCGACGAGCCCGCGGTCCGGCTGATCTGGCCGAAACCGGGGCCCAGCACGATGTTGGAGGGCAGGCCGAGATTGACCAGGTTGAACACGTTGAAGAACTCGGCGCGGAATTGCAGCGTCGCACGATCACCGCCGGCCCCCTTCTTGAGCGGCGTGTCTTTGATCAACGCCATGTCGAAGTTCCGGAACGCCGGGCCGCGGAACGTATTCCTGCCCAGGGTGCCGAAGCGGCCGTGGTTGGGGCCCGTTCCGCCAGGCACGTTAATGGGAATGAAGAACAGGGAGGCGTTCTGACTCCCAAGTCCAAAGTAATCCTCCCGCACGGCGCGGCTGGTGGAAAGGATGGGCACGCCGACCTGGTCGGGCCGGTCGGTGCCGGCCGATCCGGCCCCGGTCTGCTGCACACCGGAATAAACAGTGAACGGCGAGCCGCTGAGTAAGGTTCCGATGCCCAGCAGTTGCCATCCCGCGGTTAGCCTCTTGCCAAGCGGCGACAGAAGAGGCACGCGGTCGGCGTGAAGATCCTGAAACAGGCTGAAGGCGAAAGCGTGCCGGATGTCAAACGCGGATGGGCCCTTGTCCGGGCGCGTGTTGAACGGGTCTTCGGGGGCGTTCTGCGACACCGCGCTGGTGTCATCGATGGATTTCGAAAACGTATAGCCCGCCTGAAACCCGAGTCCGGAGCTGGTCAGCTGCTGCTGCGCTGAGACCTGCAGCGAATGATAGGTCGAGTGGGACCGGTTGGTCACCAACACGACCGGACCGTAGCCTCCGGTGACCCGCCCGGACGCATCGAACGAGGTGTAGCGCGCAAACGCTGGGTCTGCACCCGTGTAGCCGTTCGGGTAGTCCATGACCGGCAGCTTGATCCCGGCCGTACCCACATACGCGGCATTGAGCGTCACGCTCCCGATCTTCTGCTCGATGCCGGCGGTCCACGTGCCCATGTATCCGCCTCTGAAATTGCGGGCGATGCCGGCAACAGCGAGCGGAGTGATGCGGTGATCGGGCGACAGAGCGGCCAGGTCCTGCTCGAAGCGCTGTACGTCCATCAGGGTGTTGGCTGGCACCTGCTTGGAATCTCCGGAGCCGAAGACCGGCGCTCCGGCCGTCGTGTAGGGTGTCGGCAGTTGCTGCGGCAAAACCGTCATTCCGAAGCGGATGGGCTGCCCGATCCCGGCGGTCAGCCGGGGATAGACGACGAATGGGTTGCTGCCGGTCAGCGTATTATCCTGCCACAGGCTGATCAGGAGGGTCGTGATGCCCCCTCCGACGCGCAGGAGGGTGTTGCTGGCCGCGCGCCACTCGAACCCGACGCGGGGCCCCCATCCGTTCTTGTTCACCCGGAAGCCGGGTTGCGGATTGATGAACAGTTGCGATCCGAGAGGGCTTCCGTCTACAGGGGCGAGCACGGGGCCCGAGGTTTGCTTTGCCGCCTCTCGAATCGGGGACACGATCTCGTAGCGCAAGCCATAGTTGAGCAGCAGGCGGGAAGACACTCTCCAACTGTCCTGGATGTAAACGTTGTACGCTTCGCGGCGGATGGCGGCGTCGCCGATACGGTCGCCCTGGGCGAACAGGAGCGGCGCGACTGCCGTGGCGTAGGTGAAGGCGCTGGCCGTCAGCAATCCGGTCAGCGCGTCGGGCAAGGGATCGCCGGCGTGGATGTCGTGCAGCCCGCTGGCAGACGGGATGTTGACCGGCGAGTACGCCACTCCGCCGCCGAACTGATACTCGCCGTTGGGGCTCGTCCCGTAGATCGTGGTGTCGCGGTTGGCTCTCACCTCTGCGCCCGCCTTGATCGTGTGTTTTCCCCGGATCCAGGTGAAGTTCTGCCGCACCTGGAACAGGTCGCCATAGGACCCCATCACGGAGCCGGCGGAGTTGTTGAACGCCTCGTACAGGCCGTCGCCGAACTTCAACGCCGGGTCCGTGCGGTTGGGAGTCGGAAAGGATGGCGTCGTGCGAGTGAAACTCACCGACGATTCGGAGGTGAATCGCGGCGAGGGAGTCCGAGTCCAGGTGAGGACGGCGTTGCGCTGGTGGTCGACATAACGCACGCCGAAGCTCGGGTCGATGGCGGTCTGGCTGGGGTTCGTGGTCGGCCCGGCGACGTTGTTCCAACTGAACCGTGCAAACATTCGCGAGGTGTCCGAAAGCGCGTGATCGAGACGCGCCGAGAACTGATCAGACACCGTGGCGACCTTGGACGAAGTGGCGTAGGTGCGCGCGCCGTAAGGCCCATGGGGATCGTTCGGCAGCGGATACCGCTGGATCAGCGGCGCGATGCGCGGGTCCACCGGCACCGTCAGGGTGTCGCCGGGGAAGGCGGTGGTATCGCGGCCGGCGCGCTCGGCGGCGGTCGGCACCGGGATCACCTGGGTGGTGCCCAGCACCTGCCGGAATCCCTGGTATTGGACAAAGTAGAAAGTCCTGTTGCGGCCATCGTATATGCGGGGTATGACGACGGGCCCGCCGTTGGTCAGCCCGAACTCGTTACGCACAAACGGCGGGATACGCCCCGGAGCCGCCACCGACTGGCGGTCGAAGAAATTGCGGGCGTCGAACGCGGCGTTGCGAAGGAACTCGAAGACCGAGCCGTGGATGGAGTTCGTCCCCGACCGCGTGACGATGGAGGTGAATCCCGCGGCGCCGCGGCCGACCTCGGCAGGCATCCATCCCGAGCTGGACTGGATCTCCTGAACGGCGTCGACGTTGAAATTCGAAAATGTTGCGCCGCCCATTTCCGGATCGGAGCTGTCGGCGCCGTCCATGGCAAAGACCGCCGCGGTTCCCCGCTGGCCGTTTACCGCGAACTGCTGGGTGAAGTTCGAGGCGCCGTTTGTGTCCGTCATGGTGCCCGCCGCGAGCAGGAGCAACTGGCTGAAATCCCGCTTGTTCAGCGGCAGTTCGGAAACGGCCTTGCCCGACAGTTGCTCGCCTCCGCTGCCCTGCGGCGAGTTGGTGTCCTGTCGAAGAGTGAGCTCGCCGTCAGCCGACCACTCCAGCACAGATGAAGTTTCATGGCCCGATAGTCGAATGGGGCGGGGGGTCTTCGCAGTCTTGCCGTTGTACTCGGCGCGGATGGAGTACTGGCCGGGCTCCAAGGGGGGAAACGTGAGCCGCCCGTCCTGGCCTGTGCGTGCCGTAGCGCGGCTGGTTTCGGATTCGACGCGGACAGTGGCCCCGGCGAGCGCTGCGCCCTGGCTGTCTCGCAGGATCGCTGTCCACGGTTTGGCTTCAGGCCGCTCCGCCGCGCTGAGCGCGCAAAACGCGATTCCGGCGAACGCCAGGAGGCTCCACTGCCTGAGACACATCACGCCAGTATATCGCCCACGGCGCGCCCGGCTCCGCCGCCCCGAGTGCAGGACGAAACCAGGATCTCGGCAAAACCCCTTTCCAGGATGTGGGGGCCGCATTGGGAACTATCCGTGTTTTCGATGAGTTGGAGGCCGGGGGCGTTTGCTGGTGAGAGCGGGCTACCGCGCCGGCTATGTGAGCCGCGCGAGGGTCCACTCAAAACAGTCGATTATCGGTATCGAAGCCTGACGACGTGCGTAAGCCGTGGCAAAGAGCATGACTCATCGCGGATCGGGCGATCAACGGGAGCGCACCTGCTGCACTTGCCGGGCAGACCCGGTCTCATTGTGCTTGTGCCTGTTCCATGAGACGGCAGGCCAGTCGACGCTCATGCCACTGCACCGCAAAGGTACCCAATATCACGCGCTGCTTTCTCAACGGATGCTGAGTACCATGGTTGGCCCCCATACAAGAGCACTCGCACACGTCGCCCTTGGCGTTCCAGCAAGCTGGAACACACCTCGCCTCAACTCGATATGGCTGGACGAGATAGATGCGACCAAATCGCTGCAATGATCGTGTAACCACATCATCGAGCCAAGACTGAGGTATCTCCCAACACCCGAACTGCGCGCCCCACTCCGGCTCTCTTCGATGATCTCCTCGCAGCCAGGCGCAATCGGCTGGCACGGGTGGAAGCCAAACCAGTACTGGCTGTCCGCCGCCCTGCCGGTAGATGACAGGTATACTCTTCTGATTCCAGACCTCAGCCGCCTTCTGATCCAGTTCTCCCATGGCGCTACCCTCCAGCGTCCCTGAGCATGCCTAACTCCTGTTTCTACTGACCTGCACA
>JBEKLW010000027.1:0-11703 GCA_050008815.1 Bryobacteraceae bacterium | reverse complement strand
ATGCTACTTCAGGTACGATCCCACCGGCAACTCCATCGCGATGGCCTCCGACGCTGGCCAAAGTTCCTGGTCCAGCCCGGTGACGGTCGGGACCAGCGCCACGCTGCAGAACAGCCAGTGCCGCCTGAACGTCGGCGCCTCCTCGCGGACCGCCTCCGGACCCGACCTCACGCTCAACCTTGACCTCTACTTCAAGCCCGCTTTCGCCGGCGCCAAGTCCACCTACCTGTACGTCGACACCCGCTCCGGCCTCACCACCGGATGGCAGCGGTACGGAGCGTGGATCGTGCCGTAACTTCCGGCTGCAATAGCGTCCTCCTCAAGCACGCTGTCGGGGTAGCCCCGCCAATCCCGCCTCTATCGACCGCCTCTCACCGCAGAACACAGTGCGCGGCGCGAGGGTCAACTCAGAGCGCCACGTTGGCGCATGGCTCCCTGAGGTATACTCCTTTGATGTGGCACGCCGGTCGGGCCACGGGTAGAGATTCACATGGCTTCGTCCGACTCGGGCCAGCCCATTCAGGCACGCCAGAGTCCCCACGTCTTGACCGCGAACCGAGCAGTGCGGCCGGGCAGTGTCGGATTACCGCAGTGAGTGCAAAATGTTGGTGCTGCTGCCGCTAGCGACCGGGTTCGTTCTCTATCGTATCTATCGCCGCGCTGGACTCTGCTGGCGCACTGCCGTCCTCCACTCAGCGACAACATTCGGGGTTCTGGTGGTGCTGATTACTGAGGTACTGAGTCTGTTTCGAGCGATAACACAGATCAACCTAACCGTCTCCTGGGCAGCGGCCCTGCTATGTGCGGCTCTGGTTCTGCACCGAAGCGTCAAGAAGTCGCGTGGGATCGGCGCCGCGGCCGTCACCAACGAGCGAGCCTCGGATGTCCCATCGAGGCTGGAAGGCGCGCTGGTAGCTGGGATCGCGGTGGTTGCCTTTGTCGTTGGGCTGACCGCTCTGGTGGCGCCGCCAAACACCTGGGACGCCATGTCTTATCACCTACCGCGCGTGATCCATTGGTCCCAGAGCCGGAGTGTCGCTTTCTATCCTACTCCCGAGATTCAGCAGCTATTTCAGCCTCCTTGGGCCGAGTACTCGATTCTCCATCTGCACGTTCTGTCGATGGGAGATCGCTTTGACAATCTTGTCCAGTGGGCCGCCTTCTGCGGGAGCGCGATTGGGGTATCGCTAATCGCCTCCCTCCTCGGTGCAGCCAGAAGGGGGCAGGTCATCGCTGCCGTCGTCTGCGCCACGATACCGCAAGCCGTCCTCTCGGCGTCCGGAGTGAAGAATGACTGCGTCTTGAGCTTCTGGCTCGTCTGCCTTGCGAGCTTTTTGCTGATTTCCCGAAGTCGCCGGGCATGGATTGACGCAGTCGCGGTCGGATGCGCTCTCGGGCTGGCATGCCTGACAAAAGGCACTGCATATATCTATGCCGGGCCGCTTCTCCTAGCCGCGGCCGTTCCGTTGGGATGGCGTGTGCTACGCGCCCGGTTCTGGCACGTTCTTGCGGTGGTTGCCATCGCGGTTTCCCTTAATATCGGGCAGTACACCAGGAATGCTCTGTTGTTCGGCGCCCCTCTGGGCCCCCAGACGGCCGTGGCGGGCGGGTGTGCTTTTGCGAATGGAACATACGGCCCGCGGACGCTGTTCTCCAACGCCGTACGAAGCGTCGCGCTCCATCTAAGCACCCCAAGCGCCGCGTTCAACGCCGCTTGCCAGCGTCTCACAACCAGCCTGCTTCGATCAGTGGGCGTCGACCCGAATGACCCGGAGACCACCTTCTGCGGCACTACGTTCGCGATTCCAGGGTTTGGAGCCATCGAGGATACGAAGGCTAACACCCTCCACTTGATCGGCGCGCTATTCGCCGCGGTGGTGATGCTCCAGGGTAGATGGTGGAGGCGCAACCGGACCGCCTGGTTCTACGGTATGGCCATAGCGGTTTCGTTCCTTCTCTTCTGCCTCCTTCTCCGCTGGCAACCGTGGCACACGCGTTTGCACCTGCCGTTCTTCGTCTTGTCTTCCCCACTGGTGGGCATGGCCCTCGCCAGTGTTTTGCCGACCGTGGCCAGTTTTCTAACTGGCATGTTCTTGCTGCTTGTCACGCTACCGCTGCTGTTCGGAAATGAGCTGAGACCGCTGATTATTCCGGGCCGCTTGTTCGCCGGAGTGTTGGTGAACGGCGGGCGAACGGACTTCTACTTTGCCGGCAGGCAGGAGTTCCAGAGGAGTTACACTGCCGCAGCGAGGAGCATCTTAGAAAGCGACTGCCGCGATGTGGGGCTTAACTACTATGGAGACAATCAGATTTACCCCTTGCTGGTGCTGCTAGGCGCGCATCGGGGTGAGGTCAGAACCTCAGCAGTGGATGTAGCCAATATCAGTGCACCATACGCGGAGCCGGTGTCCCAGGGAGTTAGGCCGTGTGCAGTAGTGTGCATGAGTTGCACCACCTCAGACAAGTTTCTGCAACACGGCGAGCCGGGATGGCGTGTAACAAGATTTCAGGACATAGTCGTGTTCTCGGATCTCTCTCGCCCTGCCGGCGGAGGTCATGGGGGCTTGCGTTCGCCTGTCAGAGTAGGACTGTCGGTCCGTCCTCACGAGACGTCCGGGGACTTGACCGTGACGATCGGGGGACGACGGGCGGCCGACGTCACGCTGGTGGAGGTTCTTGTGAACTCAACCTTCACCGGGGAGCATGGCTGTTGGATCCAGTGCAACCCCTCCCAGAACACCTTGACATTGGTCAACGACAAGGGGGACGGCGCGGTTGGCAGGGCGCGGCCGGGCATCGGCCAGGCCCTTCGCAATAGCCAGTGCGCGCTCGACCCTGCACAGTCTTCCGTCAGGCAGACCAGCGGCGATCTGACAATCAGTCTCCGGCTGAGCCTCGCGCCGGCGTTCACCACCCCGAAAGCGATGTTCGTTAGTCCCCCGGCAGACACTGGCCGTCAGGGCGGATGGCAGACGGCAGGCGTCTGGACCGTCGCGAACCGATGACCGATCTCCTTCAAGGGCGTCTCACGGCAGTCCGCCGCATACCCGATGAAAGCGGCACGAGCCATCGGTTGTAGCTTGAAGGTCCACGGCCCCGGATGATTCCCTTCCGGAGTCTCTACTTCCCAAAGAAAACAGACAACCCCTTGGTCATCAGGTCCTCCGGCGACATCTGGACCGCCTCAGAGACGAGGCGCAGCCGCGCCGGATCGCGAGCTTGATCTTCCATGGAAACCATCCACCGAATGGTCATGCCGCAGTCCCGGAAGAACTGACGCATCCGGCGCACGTCAACGCGATTCAGGGCTGGACTGTCATGGACCCAGGCCGCCGCTTCTGGCAGGCTCGGCGAAGCGCCCACTGGCCACACGTCCTTCAGGGCATCCAACATCTGCTCCTTGGTCCAGAGAAGATGAGCCCAATCCGGCATCAGCTTTGAGATTGCC
Organism: Bryobacteraceae bacterium; assembly: GCA_050008815.1. GTDB lineage: Bacteria > Acidobacteriota > Terriglobia > Bryobacterales > Bryobacteraceae > JBEKLJ01. The sequence goes on along the minus strand of JBEKLW010000027.1, from coordinate 8,255 downwards.
CCAAAATGATGCAGGTGGTGGCCATAGGAACACGTCCAAACGGGCTCGAAGGTCACCAACCCAACCCCTCCCGACCGGAGGACGCGCCGAATTTCTCCCAGCGCCGCCGGCACGTCCGAGATATGCTCGAACGTGGATATAGAAAAAACTGCGTCGAAGCTCGCCGCCTTAAACTCGAGCTGTGTGGCATCCATGCGGAGTAATCTGCCCCGGGACCGCGCACCCCGGACTTCAACAGTCTGATCGATGTCGAGGCCGACGCCGACATATTCCCTCACGCCGTGCGCCAAAGCCCTTTCGAGAGAGTATCCGTGAGGCGAGGCGCCAATCTCCAGGAGCCGCTTGCGGCGAAGTGGAATGGAGCGAGCGAGCGAATCCACACAGTGGTGGTTGTACTGCCGTATGTCATTCAACAACGCGGAATTCTGCTGGCCAGCATTGAACCGCTCTATCTGGCAGACATAGTCAGCCAGACGCTGGCGTTCTTGGACCAGTCCGCGCAGGCTCCTCATGAACTTCTGCCCACCCCAGGCCGTCATAGTCAAATGGTTACCGCGGGAGTCTCCAAGCGGACCCGCTCCGGTTCCGCAGACCGTTTTCGTGGCCTCTAACGGGGCCGCCATTTCCCTGCCACGGGTACACCCCCCGCGGCATCGAACTCAAACATCTCGGCGGGATTGCTCACCTCGCAGTTGCAGTTGGGCTTCGGCGACCATTCCCGTCCTCTGACCAACGCAATGGATTGCACGCCTTGGCCCGCCCAGTCGCCAACCACCGGCACGCCATTCGCCCCGACGCCAAAGGAAACCACCCGGCCCTTCGGCGCCAAGTCGGCGAGCAGGCCCGCCTCACCGTTCGACCTGCGGTAGACGCCAATGCTCGAATGGCCGTTTCCCTGCCAGTCTCCGGCGATGGGCGTGTCACCCGGCATGCCCAAATGGATCACGGGGGTGTCTCCCTCTCGCCCCGTCCAATCGTTGAAGACGCGCCAGGACGCATCTGAGGGCCGGAAATAGCCCGGTGTGGCGACCCCGTCCCCGTCCCAATCACCGGTGACCGGTATGTCTCCCGCCTGCATCCCCCAAACCTGTACCTCGACATCGGCCTTCCCGTCCATGTCCCGGTCCAGGTACCACGTCAGGTTCGACGGCCGGAACACACCGATCTCGGTCCTGCCGTCGCCGTTCCAATCTCCTGCCAGGGGCAGATCGCCCGGCTTCCCGAAGCGCAGCTCCGTGACCGAGCCGCTCACAGTCCGGAGACTCCAGGCGCCGTCCGGACAGAACACGCCCGGGAGACTGATGTTCCGAACGTCGCTGGAGACACGGTAGACCCGCCATCCGACCACGAGCGAGCGAGTATCGACCAGGGGTCGTGGCGAGGAGCAATAGATGCCGGCCCCCGGCGGCAGAAACGGACAAACCAAGCGGTGCAGGCCAAGATCGACGACCCGCATCCGGCGCTGCGTCTGGTACACGGGAGTCATGCCGGTTCCCCCAGAAGCGCGCAGCGCGCGGCTCCACTCCCGCGCTCCCGACTCGTAGAAGCCCGCGCGCGGCGCCGGCACCAGTTGGTTCTCGAGCACCGGCGTCGCAACGTAGTAGGAGAGCCTCCGCCGGTCTGGCGACGCCGCCTGGAAGCGAAAATAACCCACCGACACGTCCGGCCTGCCCCGCAAATCCGCCAGGTGCGCGCCGATTTCGTAAACATACTCGTGGGGGTCCCGCAGGTTGATGAGCACCGTGCTGTTCGCCGGCACGGTGCTCAGGAATGTCAGAAGGTCAGCGTTCGCCTCGTCGATCATCATCTGGAAGCGGGCGCTCGTGGAGTTGTTGACCTGCGTCACTGCCAAGAGTGCGGCCGTCAGCACAGCCGCCGCCCAAAGCCACCGCGACGCCAGGCTCCGCCGAAGGCGCTCCACAAGCTGACCCAGCGCCACGCCGCCAAACACCGCGCAGCCCACGGCGAAAGGCAGCAAGTAGTATTCCAGCGTGGATTGCCAGGGAAGAAAGACCACCATCCAGCCCGCCATCCAGATCAATGCGTCGCCGAGCAAGCGCGTCTGGGTCTGTTCCCTGCGTATCATGGTCCAGGCGATGAACAGCGCCAGCGGTGCGAGGTACGGGAAATCGCGCACCAGCCAGGCGAGCCAGACTGTCAGCGAGCCGAGCATCCTTCCGGGAGCGATCTGGTATGCGCGGGTGTACGTTCCCGCGGACACTGCAGTCGAAATTGCGGTCCAGCGCAACAGGAAGTACACCCCGCCTGCAATCGCCGTCGCCGCCGCGAAAACCTCCCGCTCCTTGCTCCCCATCTGGTCGCCGGCGCTCTTACGTCGGCGAATCAGGAACCAGCCCACGCTGATTGGGATCAAGGCAATCGATGTCTCCTTGGCGCCGAAGGCGAGGAAGAATGCGGTAATCGCAGCCCCGAACAGCGCACTGCGAGCAAGTGAGTTTTCCTCCCGTTGCCTGGCTGCCAGGAAGGCCAGACCAGCCAGCGACACTGCGACCTGCAACGGTTCTGCCTTGGAGAACGTGTAGAAATTCTCGATTACCGGGCCGGAGAGCACGAACAGCAGGCCTGCTGCACCCGCTTGCAGCCGGGATGAGCCTCGCCAGAGCATGAAGTGGATCAGAAGCGCCGCGGTTCCAGCCAGCACGAAGAGGTTCGCCAGGAAGAACATGAACGGCTGCGCCCACGCGATCGCGTAAATCGCCGTGTAGTACAGCCAATAGGCTGGAACGAAGCGGCCCGCCTCGGCATTGAGGCGCAGAACGGCGCCCGGGTGTTGTGCCACTTCTCTCGCGCTATGGATCGTTACCGCGTCGTCGAGCAGCCCCAACTCCGGCGATAGCAGCCGCGGCGCCAGCACCAGCAGCGCGGCCAGAACCGGCCAGTAAGGGGCGAGACGCCCGAACCAGGTCCTGAACAGCCTCGCCTGCCCGCCGGACAGGCCTTCCGGCGCCGGCCCGCTCTCAACAGAACAATGGATAGGCCCCCGCATTATTTCGAATGGATCATCATTATAGCGTCCCTGGACTTCGGCTTGACAATTCCCGCTCCAAAAGCTGATTATGGCTTACTGCCGGCCGATCCCCGGCTCCAAGAATGGTCTTGTTGCGATGCGCCGACTCGACATCGTCATCCCGGTTTACAACGAAGCGGAGTCCCTCCCCTCTTTTCACGGCTGTCTGAGAACCGTCGTGGCCTCGCTAGAGGGCTACGCCGTTAGCTACATCTATGTGAACGACGGCTCTACGGACGAGACTCAGACGGTCCTCACGTCATTGACCGCCTCCGATCCGGCGGTCACGGTGCTCGAACTGAGCCGCAACTTCGGTCACCAGGCCGCTTTGAGCGCCGGCCTCACGCACGCCGACGCTGACATCGTCATCATGATGGACGGCGATGGCCAGCATCCGCCCGCGCTGCTGCCAGAGATCTTGAAGCTGCACGACTGCGGCTACGATATCGTGCAGACTCGGCGTCTGGATCGTGGCGCCTCTCTGAAGCGCTTCACTTCGCGCGCGTTTTACCGGCTGATCAACCGCTTGGGCGGGTTGAGTCTGCCGGAAGGCGCCGCCGATTTCCGCCTGATTTCGAGAACGGTGCTCCTCGCCTTGCGCGACGTTCGAGAGTATCACCGGTTTTACAGAGGTCTCATTCCGTGGCTTGGGTTTCGAACGGTTTTGCTGCCGTACGAGCCCGCCGAACGGCTGGCCGGAGCCTCAAAATACTCACTTCGAAGGATGCTCCGGCTGGCGAGCGACGGGATATTCTCGTTTTCGCTGACTCCGCTCAGGCTCGGAATACTGACGGGGGGGCTGTTCCTGTGCCTGGCGGCGGCTGAGGCGCTCTACGTCGGCTTCCTGTGGTTGTCCGGCCAGCGGGGCGCTCTGGTTCCCGGCTGGAGTTCCCTGATTGTGCTCTCAACCGTGGGCTTTGGGGCCGTCATGATCCTGCTCGGATTCATCGGCGTCTACGTCGGCATGATCTTTCAGGAGGTAAAGCGGAGGCCGGTGTATGTCGTCCGTTCCGTGATCGAACTCGGTGTGAGCGCTGAGGATCCCGCCGCGCAGAGTGCGGCTCACGGCGGAGCTGGAACCGCCTGATGGCTCGCTAGCTCCGCCGTCCTCTCGCCCGCCCCAGCTTCCGCCCCACCCAACCCGGCCGCGGCCGCACCGCTTCCCACCATTCCCGGCAGTATCGCGGCAGGCGCCGCCGGTTCTCCCAACACCCGGCCGGCAGGCTCAGCAGGTACTTGAACGTGGACGGCCGCAACGGCTCGTAGAACTGGTCCCGCCCATCCAGCAGAAAACAGTAGTACGAAAACAGCGCCTTGAACGGTGCGTAGCCGTAGCGCCGTTTCAGCACCTGAATCGTCTCGCGCAGCACTTCCTTGCGCGACCCCAAGGTCTTGCTCCCCCGATGCATGCGCGCATGGGCGAGGAACTCCGGCGCGCGGCCGAACCGTGACGTCCGCGCCATCCGGATCCAGAGATCGTAGTCGAAGGAATACTGAAGCTCGGTGTCGAGCCCTCCCACGCGTTCATAGGCCTCGCGCCGGAAGAAGCACGCCGGCTGGCAAATAAAGCACTCGTTTGCCAGCAGCTCCTCGTTGAACTCCTCCGTCGGATACGGCCGCAGGACCTCTCCGCGTTCATTCACCCAATACGCTTGCCCGTACACCGCGCCCAGGCCCGGGTCCGCCGCGAGGCGCCGCACCGCCGCGCCGACCGCGCCCGCGAGCAGCCGGTCGTCAGCGTTCAGCCAGCCGAGAATCGAGCCGCGCGACATCTCGAACCCCTTGTTGATCGCATCCGCCGCGCCGCTGTCGCGCGCCGAGACGTACCGGAGTCCGTCGCGGTGCCGCTCGAGGATCTCAAGCGTGCCGTCCGTCGATCCCCCATCCATAACGACGTACTCGATTTGCGGGTAGTCCTGCGACAGCACGCTCTCGACGGCCTCTTCGATGAATCCGGCCATGTTGAGCGACGGCGTGACAATGCTGACCAGCGGGCCCGTGGACATGGCGTCGTGAAACAGCCTACCACAGCGCTCGTTCTCACTCCGCGCCGCGATTGCGTCCGCCGGGATTTCCTCAGTACGATGGCCCAACAGAATTCAGCGATGCCGCCGTTTAGGTCTCCGCTGGCGGCCCGAGGCTGCTCTCCGCTCGCCCGCATGACCACGCGACCCTCGTGTTACCCTCAGGATTGCGGGGCGCGCCTCGACTCGGCCGCTTCGCAACCTTGCGGTCCCAAGTGAGCGAGCAGACCCAAAGATGCTGGTGCGGCTGTGAGATCCTCCAGCCTTTCTCCCCCGACCATCTGAGGTGCGCCTCCTGCCACTCCCTTGTCGTGGCGCGGATGCCGGCTCCTGAAGCCCTCGTGCCAGCCAAAGGCGAGGAAGGTTTCTATGGCAGGCAATACTATGAGTCCTATCTGCCGGAAACCTGCGGATATCCCAGCATCGCCGACAGGGCCCGTCTGGATCTGTCCGAGCGATGCCTCTTCTGGCTGCGGACCCTCCTCCGGTACAAGTCGCCCCCCGGCCGGGTCCTCGAACTCGGCAGCGCGCACGGCGGCTTCGTCGCTTTGATGAAATGGATTGGATTCGACGCGGCCGGCCTCGAAGTAAGCCCCTGGCTGGTTGATCTCGCTCGCGAAACCTTTGAAATCCCGGTGCTGCTCGGGCCTGTGGAGCAGCAAGAGATCAGCCTCGGCAGCCTGGACGCCATCGCGCTCATGGACGTCCTCGAGCATTTCCCCGACCCCGTGCGCAGCATCCAACATTGCCTATCTCTGCTGAAACCGGACGGTCTGTTGCTCATTCAGACTCCGCGCTTTCCGGAAGAGAGAACGTTCGAGCAGCTCCGCGCCGAGAACGCACCCTTCCTCGCGCAATTGAAGCCGCGAGAGCATCTGTACCTCTTCAACCAGCAGTCCATTCGCGACTTCTTCGTGCGCCTCGGCGTTCCGCACGTCCGCTTCGAACCGGCCATTTTCTCAGCCTATGACATGTGCCTGATCGCCTCGCGGAGCGAGGTCCAGCCGGTCGCCCAACCGGCGCCCCTGGCCGGCTCACCTTCCGCCCGGCTCGTCCAGGCCCTCCTCGATTTGGACGACCGGCTGCGCGGCGAGTCCGGCAGGCTGGCCGCCTGCGAAGAAGATCGCGCCGCGCGGTTGGACGTCATCGATGCGCAGGCGACCCGTCTGGGCGCCGTCGAGGGCGAGCGCAACCGCCTCGCCGCCGAACTGCGGGACCTGCACGTGCACTTCGAAGCCTCCGAGGCCGACCGCGCCGCGCGGTTGGACGTCATCCATGCGCAGGGGACCCGTCTGGGCGCCGTCGAGGGCGAGCGCAACCGCCTCGCCGCCCGGGTCGAGCGCTTGGAGCGGGCGCGCAGCGCTTTGCTGGCCAGCTTCGTCTTCCGGCTGCTGAGCAGGCTCGGTGTTCTGCCTCGGTTCGAACCCTGATGAGGCGGCTCCTCGCACTCGGCCAAACCGCAGCCATCACGCGGCTGAACGGGCGAGCAGCGAGTGAGCCGCTCCCTCACGCCTAGCCCGCTTTGGCCTGCCTTGCCAGAGTGACCCCCTCCGGCGCGGGCCGCCAGGACAGCGGCCGGTAATCCCCCGACAGCAGAACACGGTGGGGAGCCCACCAGGTGCTGGCCCGCACCTGAATCCAGTGCGCCCCGGAGCCGGGCGGATTTCGCAGCGGCGCTACGAACCGGAAGCCGGGCTGGCGGACCGGAAAATCGCCGGCGGGCTCGCCGTCCACCGATACCGACAATACGAGGAGCTCGCGCAGGTATTTCAGCTCCGCCCAGCCGGCCAGGACCAGCAGATCCTCCCCGCCCTGGGCCTCACACCGGATGTGCAGTTGCGGCCCTGCCCAGCCGTCATTCCAAATGTCGGTGCGGTCCATATAGGCGGCTGTTTGTGGCGGCAGCGCTCTCGCCCTAGCGCTCCACCGTGCCGCGCGTTGCAGCAGCGATCCGCCCAGCCGCTGCAACCGCGGGAGCGCCACGAGGTTTAACGCCAGCTCCGGCCCCAGAACGGCTGCCGCCGCGCCGTAGGGCACGGCTCTAAGCCAGCGCCCTTGCCGCCTTTCCTGCGCCGCCCGCAAGTACAGCCGGTGCACCCGGCCCCGACGGTTCAAACGATAGGCCGCCAGTGAGGAAGCGAGCCGCCAGTACCGCAGAGTGAAGGGGGATCCCCAGTAGCGCCGGCTAGCGCGGATGCTGTCTTCAAGCCGTTGCTCCTCGGTTGACCGCATCGTCTTCGACTCGTGCTGAAGCCGGTACGTGGCCAGCACCTGATCCACGCAGTGGAACCGGTATCTCCGGGCGAACCGGCAGAATAGGTCATAATCCAGCCATACCAACCCGGCGTCGTCCAGCGGCCCGCACTCCCGCCACACCTCGGCTGTCCAGAAAACCGCCGGCTGCGGGATCGTGTGGCCCTTCCAGATCTTCAGGACCCGGTCGAAGCTCTCGAAATGGCTCGGATGCTCGATCCCCGTGTACCGGCCGTGCTCGTCGGTGAACCGGCACCGGCCCATCACAATGTGCCGCCCTCGGCCCGGGTCGATCTCGGCGGCGACACGCTCCAGTGCGCCCGGCAACAGCGTGTCGTCCGAGTTAAGAAGCCCGTAGATCTCGCCGGTGGCTGCGCGAAAGCCTTTGTTCACCGCGTCTCCCTGCCCTTTGTCCGGCTCGCGAATCACGCGAAGGTGGGGGTAGTGCGCCAGCACCGCCGGCGTGTCGTCGGTCGACATTCCGTCAACCACGATGTGCTCCACGTTCGGGTAGTTCTGGGCCAGAATGCTCTCGATCGTCTCGCCGATGTAGTTCCCGTGGTTGTACGAACTGGTCACGATCGAAATGCGCGGGAGTCTCTGTGCCATCACGAATCCGTTCCTTCAGATCCGTACATCCGTGCATGCACCCGCCACAACACGCCCAGCGTTTCCAGAGCGTGCTTCCGCCAGGAGAACCGGGACGCTCGCTCCAGTCCCCGGCTCGCCAATGAGGCTCGCAAGCCGGGTTCGTCCAGTATCCGGCCGATGGCCACCGCCAGCGCTTCAGGGTCGTTCGGATCTACCAGCAGTGCCGCGTCGCCCGCCACCTCCGGCAGGCTCGTCGCGTTGCTGCAAACCACCGGGCAGCCCGAGCGCATCGCCTCCACAACCGGGAGGCCGAATCCTTCGAACAACGACGGGAACACCAGACACTGCGCCCCCGAGTA
>JBEKLW010000269.1:0-4610 GCA_050008815.1 Bryobacteraceae bacterium | reverse complement strand
AGCCCGAAGCAGGTGGAGCAATACCAGGGCGGGAAGACGGCCGTGCTGGGGTACCTGGTCGGCCAGGTGATGAAGGCCAGCCGCGGGCAGGCGAACCCGGCGACCGTGAACCGGTTGCTCAAGGAGAAGCTGGGGTAGCCGGCAGGCTAGCGGGCACCCGGGCGGTGACGATGGGCCTCATCGAGCTCAGCGAGGTCTCGAAGAAGTACCGGATCTACAAGCATCCCGGGGACCGCCTGAAGGAGCTGCTGACGCTCAACCGCCGCTCCTTCCACCAGGCGCACTGGGCCTTGCGCGACGTCTCGCTCGAGATACGGCGCGGGGAGACCTTTTGCGTCATCGGCGAGAACGGTTCGGGCAAGAGCACGCTGCTGCAACTGATCGCCGGGATTCTCCAGCCATCGGCGGGCCACGTCGAGGTGCGCGGCCGCGTCACCGCGCTGCTCGAACTGGGCTCGGGTTTCAATCCCGAGTTCACCGGGCGCGAGAACGTGTACCTGAACGGCGCCATCCTCGGCTTCACCTCCGGGGAGATCGAGCGGAAGCTCGATGCGATCTTCGCGTTCGCCGAGATCGGCGACTGGGTGGACCAGCCAGTGCGCACGTACTCGAGCGGCATGGCGGTGCGCCTGGCGTTCGCGGTGGCGGTGCACCTGGACCCCGACATCCTGATCGTCGATGAGGCGCTGGCCGTGGGCGACATCTATTACCGCCAGCGGTGCATGCGGAAGATCCACGAACTGCGCGCGCGGGGCGTGACCATCGTCTACGTGACCCACGATATCGCGGACGTGAAGGCGCTGAGCCATCGGGCGCTATGGCTCGAGCGGGGCCGGGCGGTGGAGATCGGCGATCCGGCCGAGGTGACGCAGCGGTACCTGGCGGCGCTGCTCAGTAAGGACGCCGAGCGGATCCGCCGTGAGCTCGACTGCGCCGCCGCGCGGGCGCCGGCCGGCCGCGAGCCGCCGGAGGTGGTGACGTGGCTGCCGAGGGCGGAACGGCGACACGGCGACGGGCGCGCGGAGGTGCTCGGGATCGAAGTCCGCGACGAGGGGGGACGGCGCGTGGAAGCGGTGCGCACCCCAACCCGGTTGACCGTGCGCGTGAGCGTCCGCGCGAAGGAGGCCATTCGCCTCCCCGTCGTCGGGTTTCTGATACGGACCGAGCAGGGCGTGGATTTCGCCGGCACTAACACGGCGCGCGAGGGCCTCGAGATGCCGCCGCTCGCGCCGGGGCAGGCGGCGACAGTAGACTTCCGCGTGCGCGTGCCGGAGCTGGCGCCGGCGCGCTTCACCTTCACGCCGGGCATAGTGGACGGCACGTTGACCGAGTTCCGGCTGTGCGACCTCGTGGAGGACGCAGTTTCGCTCGAGGCGCTCGCCGGGGAAGCGCCCGTCTGCGGCTACCTGCACATCCCCTGCGTCTCGATCCAGGCGGGGTCGAGCGTTCTGGCTTCGCCGAGCCGGTCTGGAGACCGGCTGGCGGACCAGGAGGTCCGCCCTACCGGGTAGGGCGGCTCTCCAGAGCCGCTACCGGGCCTCCAGGCCCGGGCTGCTACTTCACCGCATGCAGGATAGTGCGGTCGAAGACGTACCCGGAAGGCCGCAACACGCCCGTGTGATGGCCCATGTCGCCGACCTCGCGAAAACCGAACTTCTGCAACAGCTGGATCAGGCACAGCCGGTTGGGCCACCACCACTGCACTTCGTCGAAGCTGGGGTCGTCCCCGCCGACGTAGAGCATGGCCGGCTTGCCGGAGACGTCCTCCGGCATCACTTGCGCCAGCACCAGCGTGCCGCCGCAGAGCGGGGCCACTGCCGCCAGCGCAGCCAGCGGGTTGATGGTGTGCAGCAGGACGTCGCCCAAAAAGACCAGGTCGAAGCCGCCGAGCTTCTGCGCCGAAAGATCGTAGACGCTCGAGTAGCAGCGCTCGACCTCGAGGCCGAGCAGCTTGCGGCAGAACTCGAAGGGACCCTCGAGAAGGAAGTCGTACAGATCCTCGGCGGTGTACTTCCGAACGAAGCCGCGCGTGGCATCGACGCTGTCCGGAAACATCATCTTCTGGATCGCCAGGAGCGATTGCTCGACATCCTGGCCGGGGAAGCGATCCAGGGCGTAGAGCGACGGCAGCTCGACGGAGACCACGCGGGCGCCGCGCTTGGCAAACTCGAAGGCGAAGAAGCCCGTGGCCGAGCCGATGTCGAGCACGCGCAGGCCGCGCATGTCCTCGGGGAAACGGAAACAGGGGTAGGTGGCGCGGAAGTCGTAAAGGCCGGGGGTGACCAACCCGTGCGGCAGCTCGATCGTGTGGTACCAGTAATAGCGGCTGACGTCGCCCAGGCCGAGCTCGCCCGCGCGGCGGTTGAACTCCTCGGTGGCGCGGAGGAACTCCGCGGCGACGCTCTGCTCTTCGGGCATACCCTCGGTTGTACCGTATCCGCCGGCCCGGGTGCTCGGGTGCGGGGGTCGATCGTGATCGACCCCTACTTGTAGGCCGCGCAAAGAATGCGCTTGGAGCGGGCGTGCTGCTCGTAGGCGCCGGGCGGCGGCTCCAGGATCTCGGTACGGCGAAAGCCCGCCTGGCGGAGCATGAACTCGAGCGCTTTCGGTGAGGGGCAGGTGGCGATGGGGGTGGCCCCGGTCTCGGCGTTCTGGTTGTCGAACTCGCCCGACTCATCGATCAGGGCCAGGATGCCCTGATACGGGCGGGTCCACCCGCGCCAGCCCCACTCGGCGGAGCCTTCGACCTCATCGACGACCTGGGTCTCGATCACGCACAGCTCGGTCGAGATGTGGCTGATGTTGCGCAGGCAGAGCATCGGGTTCTCGAGGTGGTAGAGGAGGCCCAGGACGAGACAAAGCTCGAAGCGGCCGGTCTCCTCGACGCGGAGGTCCTCGCAGTTGGCTTGCCGCCACTCGGCATTGCGGAGTCCGAGCGCCTCGGTGACGAATCGCGCCTTAGCGAGGCTCTCCTCGCGCACGTCCACGCCCAGGACGTGCCGGATGCCTTTCCGCGCCATGGCGACGGCGTAGAACCCCTCATGGCAGCCCACGTCGATGCATCGGATTTCCGGCAGGCGCGGCCCGAAGTGGGCCTCGACGGCGCGGGTGACCATGTCCAGGCGAGTCGAGTGGATGGGGCGGACCTCGGGCGGCAACAGCGAGGGCGTGCGGCCGGCTTCGCCCAAGTCGAACTCGTAGAACCAGGGGCCGAGACGCTCGATCCCGGCGCGGATTTCGTCTGCGGTCATGGGGACTCGTTCATTGTAGCGTGACGAACGCACAGCGTTTTCGGTAAATGGTACTTGACAAAGGGCGGAACGCGAGTGGTCCCAGGCCGATCTGGCGGGACGGCTGCACGTATCGCGGCAGACCGTGAACGCGGTCGAGACCGGCAAGTACGATCCGAGCCTGCCGCTGGCGTTCGCCATCGCGCGCCTGTTCGCCTTGCAGATCGAGGAGATCTTCTTCCCGGACCCGGAGGATGCGGGCGCGGTCAGTGATCGCGGCCGGTGATCAGGACGGCGATGCTCGCCAGGGCGCGCTGGCACGGGGAGTCCGGGAAGCCGGAGATGGTGGCGCGAGCCTGCTCGGTGAAGACGGCGGCGCGCTCGCGGGCTTGTTCGATACCGCGGTGGCGGTCGATCAGCGCCCGAACATCGGCGAACGGCACGCGGGTGTAGTCGCGGTCCTCGAGCACGGTCTGGACCAGCGCGCGTTCCGCGGGCCCGGCCTTCTCGAGCGCGTAGATGAGCGGCAGGGTCACCTTGCCCTCGGCCAAGTCGTTGCCGACGGGCTTGCCGAGCACGGTTTCGCGGGCGGTGAAGTCGAGCACGTCGTCGATGAGCTGGAAGGCCATGCCAAGGTTCCAGGCATACTGGCCCAAGGCCTGTTCCATGGGTTCCTCCGCACCGGCGACGATGGCGCCGAGGCGGGCGCAGGTGGAAAACAGCCCGGCTGTCTTGCGGCCCACCAGCTCCATGTAGTCGGCCTCGGTGACCTTGATCGAGCCGATGTGCTGGAGCTGGAGCAGCTCGCCTTCGACCATGGTCTGGGTGACGCCGATGAGGAGGTCGAGGATGCGGAAGTTGCGCTCGCGCAGGGCGATCTGGAAGGCCTGCATGTAAAGCCAGTCGCCCGCGAGCACCGAGGTGTGGTTGCCCCACTTGATGTTGGTGGAGGGGCGGCCGCGGCGCGTTCCGGCGTCGTCGATGACGTCGTCGTGGACGAGCGTGGCCGTGTGCAGCATCTCCACCACGGCGCCCAGGCGGATCGCGCTCTCCCCGCCGCCGCCGAGCAGCCTGGCGGTGAGCAGTACCAGCGTGGGCCGGAGACGCTTGCCGCCGCTGGCTTGCAGATACTGGCCAATGGTGGTGATGGCCTCGACTGGGGCGACCCACTCGAGGCTGATCTCGCGCTCGACACTGAGGAGATCATCCTGCACAAGCTCGAGGATCTCGCGCGGCGCCACTGGTTCCCCGGCCCTGGCGGTCTCCATGGTTTTCTTAAGTCTAACGGGAGCGGGCGCGGGGTGCAAAGCGGGGCCGGCCCGAATCTATCAACACGGACCTACGGCGGCGCGCGATGGCAGGCCGTGGCAGGCGTGGGTG
>JBEKLW010000268.1:0-4619 GCA_050008815.1 Bryobacteraceae bacterium | reverse complement strand
GTTTACATGCTGCCGCCCATCCGGCAGAAGGTGCGCCTGGCGATCTGCGACGCCGTCACGGCGCAGTACGAGGGCGGGCCGTCGTACATGCCGCAGTGGACCTGGCCGTTCAACGGGCTGCTGGTTTCGCGAGACCCGGTGGCGCTCGATCACACCGGCTGGCAGATCATCGAGAAGAAGCGGGCCGAGCGGGGCATGAAGCCGCTGGCGGCGGAGAAACGGCGTCCGAGTTACATCGCCACCGCCGCGGACGCCAGGCACCGGCTGGGCACGAACGACCCGCTGCGCATCGAGCGGGTGGAGGTGTGAGGTGGTAGACCGCCGGGCCTTTTTGAAGACGATCTCGTGCGCGGCGGCGGGCTGCGCGGCGGGCGCGGCCCTGGCCACCGAGGACGAGTCGCGCTACGTGGCCGAGGCCGCCTTCTACGAGAAGCTGCCGTACAAGAAGATCAAGTGCAAGCTGTGCCCGCGCGAATGCGTGATCGACGACCGCGAGCGCGGCTACTGCGGCGTCCGCGAGAACCGCGGCGGGACCTATTACACGCTGGTGCACTCGCGCGTGGTGACGGCCAACATCGACCCCATCGAGAAGAAGCCCTTCTTCCACTTCCATCCCGGCACGCTGGCCTTCTCGATCGCCACGGCCGGCTGCAATGTGAACTGCAAGATGTGCCAGAACTGGGAGATCTCGCAGGTGCGGCCGGAGCAGGTGCGCAGCATGTACCTGCCGCCGAAGCAGGTGGCCGGGGAGGCCGCTCAGAACCGCTGCACTTCGATCGCTTACACCTACAGCGAGCCGGTGATCTTCTACGAATACATGCTGGCGACGGCGGACGCGGGCCATGCCGCCGGCATCAAGAGCACGGTCGTCAGCGGGGGCTACGTTCAGACGGAGCCGCTGCGGAAGCTGTGCCGGCACGTGGACGCGATCAAGATCGACCTGAAGGCGTTCTCGCCCAAGTTCTACCAGGAGATCGTCAATGGCGAGATCAAGCCCGTGCTGGACACGCTGGTGACGCTCCGCAACGAGCGGATGTGGACCGAGATCGTCTACCTGGTGATCCCGACCCTGAATGACGGCGACGCGGAGTTCCGCGGGCTGGCGCGGTGGGTGAAGGAGAACGTCGGCGTGGACGTGCCGGTTCACTTCTCGCGGTTCCACCCCGAGTACCTGCTGAAGAACCTGCCGCCGACGCCGCTGGCGACGCTGGAGCGGGCCAAGGCGATCGCGGATGCCGAGGGGCTGCACTACGTCTACATTGGGAACGTGCCGGGCCATCCGGCGGAGAGCACGTACTGCCCGCGCTGCCGGCGGGTGGTGGTTCAGCGCACCGGCTACAGCATCGGGGCGGTCAATATCAACAAGGGCAAGTGCCGGTTCTGTCAGGAGCCGATTGCGGGAGTGTGGGGCGTATGAAGCGTCGTTTCTTGTTGTGCGCAGTAGTGGCGTTCGCGGCGGGCTGTTCGTTGGCGGCGCCGCCGCCGAATGTCCGGCATGCGGCGGTGGCCGGCTCGTTCTACCCGGCGGACCCGAAGGAGCTGGCCAGGATGGTGGACGACTTCCTGAGCCGGGCGCCGGCGGCGGCGGTGACCGAGCCGGTGGTGGCACTGGTCTCGCCGCACGCCGGGTACGCCTATTCGGGCGCGGTGGCGGCCCATGGCTACGCGCTGTTGAAGGGAAAGAAGATCCAGCGGGTGGTCGTGATCGCTCCCTCGCACGTGGACGCGTTTCCGTTCGCAGCGGTCTACGATGGCGATGCCTACGAAACGCCGCTGGGCGCCATCCCGGTGGATCGGGCGTTCTGCGCCAAGCTGGCCGGCGGCTCGCTGGTGCGGCTCTCCAGCCGCGGCCACGTGGTCTCGGGCGAACGCGGCGAGCACGCCATCGAGGTCCAATTGCCGTTTCTCCAGCGCGCGCTCGGCCAGTTCCAGCTCGTGCCGATCGTCATGGGCGACCAGAGCTACGAGATCTCGCGCGCGCTGGGGGTGGCGCTCGCCTCCCGACTCCAGGGGACGGACACGCTGATCGTCGCCAGCTCCGACCTCTCGCACTTCCACCCTTACAACGACGCCGTAACGCTCGACCGCAAGACGCTGCGCGCCATTCAGGAATGGGACTACCTGAGCATGTCCCAGAACTTCGAGAGCCGGGTGTGGGAGGCCTGCGGCGGCGGCCCCATCGTGGCGGCGATGATCGCCTCTGAGCGGCTCGGGGCCAACCAGGCGCGGCTGCTCAAGTACGCTAACTCGGGCGACGTGACGAGCGACCGCTCGGCCGTGGTCGGCTACGGCTCGCTGGCGTTCGTGAAGTCGCCCAAACCGGCCGCCGCGGCGCAGCCGTTCTCGCTCACCGAGGCCGAGAAGCAGGAGCTGATGCGGCTGGCGAGACGCTCCACCGAGACGGCGGTGCGTGATCGCAAGCTGGCGGATTACACGCCGGCCCAGTCCGACTCGTTCGCGCAGGAGCGGGGAGCGTTCGTAACGCTCAAGGAGAAGGGGAAGCTGCGGGGCTGCATCGGGTACGTGTCGCCGCTGAAGCCGCTCGGGATCACGGTGCGCGACGTGGCCGCGTTCGCCGCGGTCAATGACCACCGCTTCCCCCCGGTGACGCCGGCCGAGCTGGGGAGCCTGGAATACGAGATCTCAGTGCTTTCGCCGCTGCGGCGGATCTTCGACGTGAAGCAGATCCAGGTCGGCCTCCACGGGCTGGTGATCAAGCAGGGCGACTCGCTGGGCCTGCTGCTGCCGCAGGTGCCCGTCGAGCAGGGCTGGGACCGGATGACGTTCCTGCGCGAGGCTTGCCAGAAGGCAGGGCTCCCGCCCGAGGCCTGGCAGGACCCGGGGACGGACATCTTCGTCTTCACGGCCCTGGTCTTCGGCGAACACGGGGCGACGGCGAAGAAGCGCTGAGCGCCGCGCTAGCGCGCGGCGGGCTGTTCGTGCTCCTGAGCGTGCTGCTCCAGGACCTCGAAGGGCGGCGTGACGAGCGTCTTCTCCATGTCCTCGCCGGTTTCGATCATGCGCCGCAGGTGGCGCGCCGCCAGGCACGAGCACCAGGCGTCGGTCACCGGGCGGCCCGCTTTCTCGCTCAACCGTAGCAAGTGCGGGTGGAACAGCGCGATGACCTTGGTGGTGCGCAGCCCTCCGGAGGAGGCCAGCTCGAACTTCACGTCCACCGCGTCGGCGTGGCGGATGGAGATGGCGTTCTGAATCCACAGAAACTCGGCCGTCCAGGTGTGGCCGAAAGGGTCGCTCGATTCAAAGCGGCGGAAGCTCTCCGGCATCTGCGGCACGTCCTAGCTCGATCTTCTCACACCATTCGAAGCGAGGCGCAGGGCGGGTTCGCTGCTGCTCATCTTCTGCACGCGCAGAGCTTGATAGAGCGCGAGTTGCGGACCATCTCGCAATGATTTGGCATTCATCGACACCTCTGCGCTATACTCATGCTTTCGGGCTTCGGAAGCTGTAAGGAGATTTGTGCCGCACGGCTTTCGGGCATTCCGGACGGGTGGCCGAGTGGTTAATGGCAGCAGACTGTAAATCTGCCGCCCCTTGCGGGCTACGGAGGTTCGAATCCTCCCCCGTCCACCAGAGTTCGGGCCGATGTAGCTCAGTTGGTAGAGCGTCCGTGACGGAGGGTCACCGGTTCCCTCTCGGATGCTCCTGACGAAGCGACGCGGCAGGTTGAGTTCGGGCCGATGTAGCTCAGTTGGTAGAGCACCCGTGACGGAGGGTCACCGGTTTGAGGCGCTCCCAGCGAGTGGCGCGGCAGGTTGAGTTCGGGCCGATGTAGCTCAGTTGGTAGAGCATCCGTGACGGAGGGTCACCGGTTTGAGGCGCTGCCAGCGAGTGGCGCGGCAGGTTGAGTTCGGGCCGATGTAGCTCAGTTGGTAGAGCGTCCGTGACGGAAGGTCACCGGTTTGAGGCGCTCCCAGCGAGCGGCGCGGCAGGTTGAGTTCGGGCCGATGTAGCTCAGTTGGTAGAGCGCGTCCTTGGTAAGGACGAGGTCACCGGTTCGATCCCGGTCATCGGCTCCAGAGTCTTTGGGGCAGGACGTGAAGTACTTCGTTTACGTGCTCCGCAGCAGTTCGGCGGGCCGGCATTACATTGGCATTGCGGCCGATGTCCTGAGCAGGCTTCGCGAGCACAACACGAGGTCAGGGCGCTGGACCAGTCGGTTCAAGCCTTGGGAATTGATCGCGACGGAGGAGTACCCGTCCCGATCAGCCGCCTATGCCCGCGAGCGTTTTTTGAAGAGCGGCGCCGGCATCAGCGAGCGGCGAAGGCTGTTCGCAGGCGGCGCGGAAATGGTTCGAGCCGAGGATGCTCGATTGGTAGAGCGTCCGTAACGGAAGGTCACCGGTTCGATCCCGGTCATCGGCTTCAGAAGTTGTTCGGACGTCCTTTCAAGGCAGTCATTCAGAGTCAGGCCGGCGCCGCCAGGCGGGCGGCGGCCGGTCAGAACCCGGGGCGGACCCCCGGCCGGTGCGAGGTGGAGTAATGGCCAAAGAGAAATTCGACCGCAGTAAGCCGCACATCAATGTGGGCACGATCGGGCACATCGATCACGGCAAGACCACGCTGACGGCGGCGATCACCAAGATACTGGGGAAGAACAA
>JBEKLW010000267.1:0-4627 GCA_050008815.1 Bryobacteraceae bacterium | reverse complement strand
AGCTGGCGGCCCTCGGCGATTCCGCGCACCAGTTGCGAGGACCAGGACCGCGACAGGGCCGCCATGGCTTCGCGATGCGCCGGAGTGAACTGGCGCTCGGTGAGCTGATTCATCGCGTTCTTGTACTCCTGGCGATGGTCCATGCGCGGCACCACGCCGAGCTTGTCGAGCGCGCCCCGGACGAACATGCTCTCCAACTGGACGCCGGTCAGGCCGATGTCGCCCGAGGGCTGCATCCAGATCTGGTCGAAGGCGGTGGCCAGGTAGTAGGAGCCCGAGCCCTGGCCGAACTCTCCGAAGGTCTCTGACCAGGCGACGGTGAACTTCTTGTGCGCGCGGAACCTCTTGACGGCGTCGCGGATCTCCTGGACCTTTGCTAGGCCCAGGGTGGAGCCGCCGAAGCCGGCCACGAGGCCAGCCACGCGCGGGTCGTCCGCGCCGCGATCGAGCGCGTCCACCAGGTCGCGCACGCTGGGTGCTGCGCCGAGAAACGCCTTGGCAACTGGGTCGTCGGGGGCGTCCTCGACCAGCCCGGTCTCGAGGTTGACTTCGAGGACGGTTCGCGCCGGCACGCGCTGGCGCATCACGCTAACCGCCAGGCTCGCCAGGAAGATGAAGAGCACGAACAGCACCGCGATGCCGCCGATGACGGCCAGTATCCGCACCAGGACTTTCATGGTCTTAGAACCTCCGCTGGATCAGACTTCATTATTATGCCTGGGAGCGGGGAGCCGGTCCACCACCGCCGCCGCGCTCTTGGCCGGACGGCTCTCCGGAGCCACTCCCGGGCCTCGAGAGCCGCGCGGCCGCGCACCCGCTTTCATCTCCTGTTGTGTGCGCCTGCGCGCAACGTGCCGGCGGGGTCTATAATCGAGGCGATTGATTCTGACCGCCAGCGCCTCGGATGCCGGCAAGCGGCTCGACGTTTTCCTTCAGGAGCAGCTCAGCCAATACAGCCGCTCGCGGCTCCAGGAGTGGGTCAAGGGGGGCCGAGTGCGCGTCAACGGCGCCGCCGGCCGCGCCTCGCTTCGCCTGCGGGGCGCCGAGAAAGTGGAGGTCGAGCCAGCCGAGCTCCCGCCCCTGCGCGCGGTTGCCGAAGACCTGCCGCTCCAGATTCTGTACCAGGATCAGGACGTCATCGCCGTGGACAAGCCGGCGGGCATGGTGGTGCACGCCGGGGCCGGCCACCAGTCGGGCACGCTGGTCAACGCCCTGCTCCACCATTTCGGCGCTTTGTCAAAGGCCGGGGGCGAGGAGCGGCCCGGGGTAGTACACCGGCTGGACCGGTACACCAGCGGCGTGATCCTGGTGGCGCGCAACGACGCCGCCCACCGCAGCCTGGCCGCCCAGTTCGCCTCGCGCCAGGTCGAGAAGGTCTACCTGGCGCTGGTACACGGCGCTCTCCCCCGCGACGAAGGCCGGATCGAGAAGCCGATTTCACGCGACCCGGTGCGGAGGGTGCGGATGACCGCGCGCCGGGCCGAGGGCCGCCAGGCGATCACCGAGTGGAAGGTTCTGCAACGCTTCAAAGGGTTTACGCTGGTCGAAGTGCGCATCAAGACCGGGCGCACCCACCAGATCCGCGTGCATTTGGCGAGCATCGGCCACCCGGTGGCCGGAGATCGGCTGTACGGGGCGCCCGCCCGGGTGGAGGGCCGCCCGCCGCTGGAGAGGTGCTTCCTCCATGCCCATCGCATCCGCTTCCTGCGGCCGGCTACCGGCGAGTCCCTCACCCTGGAGTCGCCGCTGCCCGAGGAGCTGCGGGTCTGGATGGCGGGCCTGGAACCGGCGGGCTAGCCGCCGGTGTCCAATCTGGAGGCGGCCGAATTGCGAGGTGCGAGCCGTGGCCGAGTTTATAATCGGAGGATAGGCGCTCTATGAGGTCATTTTTCGCCGCGATCGTGCTCTTGGGCGCGCTGGGCGGCGCGCTCCAGGCCCAGCCGCCGGCGCGCAAGCTGGCCCAACCGCAGCCGGATGATGGGACGCGCATCCTGGTCGACGTCAACCGCGTCAACGTTCTGTTCACGGTGACGGACAAGAAGGGCCGGTTCATCACCAACCTCGACCGGAACGACTTCGAGGTTGTCGAGGGCTCGCACGCCCAGAAAATCTTGGAGTTCACCGCCGAGAGCGACGTGCCGCTGCGGCTCGCCATCCTGGTGGACACCTCCAACAGCATCCGGGAGCGTTTCCGCTTCATCCAAGAAGCTGCCATCGACTTCATCAAGAGCGTCATGCGGCCGCTGCAGGACAAGGCGCTGGTGTTCAGCTTCGACACCCGGGCGGAGGTGGTGGCCGACCTCAGCGACGACCCGGAGCGGCTCTCGCAGCTCATCCTGGACCTGCGGCCGGGCGGCGGCACCTCGCTTTACGACGCCATCCTGGTCGCCTGCCGCGACAAGCTGGGCGCCGAGCAGCCGCGTCACAAGTTCCGCCGGGCCATGATCGTGCTCAGCGACGGCGACGACACGGTCAGCGAGGCCACCCGCGACCAGGCGCTCGAGATGGCGCAGCGGATGGACGTCGTCATCTACACCATCTCCACCAACATCAGCCGGATCGAGACCGACGGCGATAAGGTGTTGAGGTACCTGGCGGCGGAGACCGGCGGGGTGGCGTTCTTCCCCTTCAAGGTCGAGGACCTGTCGCAATCCTTCGAGAACATCGCCAACGAGCTGCGGCACCAATACAGCATTTACTACCGCCCCGAGCCGTTGAAGACCGACGGCAGCTACCAGAGGATTGACGTCCATGTGAGGGACCGCCGGGACGTGGTGGTGCGGGCGCGCAAAGGCTACTACGCGCCACGGTTATAGAGGGATAGAAACGGCGAGGCGGAAAAAGGTGACAGGCTGCGCGCTGGCCGCGCGGCGGTATGCCTTGCGGCGCGAGAGGCGCCGTTTCCAGGGACAGCGGAGTTGTCACAGCCGTCAGCGGCGGCATTCGGTATAATCACCTCTTCACGGAGGCTTCCCCCTATGGACGAGAAGGAACGCGCGCGCGCTCTGGGGCTGGCCCTGAGCCAGATTGAAAAGCAGTTCGGCAAGGGCTCGATCCTGCGGCTGGGCACCCGCGACGCCATCGTGCCCGTGGCCGTGATTCCCAGCGGCTCGATCTCGCTGGACTGCGCCTTGGGCGTGGGGGGCTTCCCGCGCGGCCGCATCATGGAGGTCTTCGGGCCGGAATCCTCGGGCAAGACTACGGTGGCTCTGCACGTGGTGGCCAGCGCGCAGAAGGCCGGCGGCATGGCCGCCTTCATCGACGTGGAGCACGCGCTGGACCCGGCCTACGCGCGCCAGCTCGGCGTGGATGTGGACAACCTGCTGGTCTCTCAGCCGGACTACGCCGAGCAGGCCCTGGAGATCGCCAGCGCGCTCATCAGCTCGGGCTCGATCGATGTGCTGGTGATCGACTCGGTGGCCGCCCTGGTGCCCAAGGCCGAGCTGGACGGCGAGATGGGCGAGGCCTACGTGGGCATCCAGGCGCGGCTGATGTCCCAGGCGCTGCGGAAGCTCACGGGCATCGTTTCGAAGTCCAAGACCTGCCTGATTTTCATCAACCAGATCCGCGAGAAGATCGGTATCATGTTCGGCAACCCGGAGACCACCTCGGGCGGCCGCGCGCTGAAGTTCTACGCCACCGTGCGGGCCGACATTCGCCGCATCGCGGCGATCAAGGAAGGCGACGTGGTTGTGGGCAACCGCACCCGGGTGAAGATCGTGAAGAACAAGGTGGCGGCGCCGTTCCGCGAGGCCGAGTTCGACATCCTCTACGGCCAGGGGATCTCGCGGGAGGGCGACCTGCTCGACGTGGGCGTGGCGCAGAACGTGGTCGAAAAGAGCGGCTCCTGGTACGGCTACAAGGGCGAGCGGATCGGCCAGGGACGCGAGAACGCCCGCCAGTTCCTCAAGGACAACCCCGAGGCGGCCGCGAAGCTCGAAGCCGAGTTGCGGCAGATCCTGGGGCTGACCCGGCTGGCCGCGGCCCCGCCCAGCCCCGGCCCCGAAGCCTCGCCGATGCCGAAGCCGGCCGCGGCGACCAAAGGCCGGTAGCCGGCAGGGGTCGATCCCGATCCGGCGACCAAACATTCCCTGAGAATCCGGGCGCGCACGCGCCACCACCATGGGGAAGGAGTGTCGCCGTGGATGGAAAAGATCGCCAGCGGGCCATCGATAGCACGCTCGCGCAGCTCGAGAAACAGTTCGGCCGGGGCTCGGTCCTGCGCCTTGGCTCCACCAACGTCGTTCCGGTCACGGTCATTTCGAGCGGGTCGGTCTCGCTCGACGCCGCCCTGGGCGTGGGGGGCTTCCCGCGTGGCCGCGTTGTGGAGATCTTCGGCCCGGAATCGTCCGGCAAGACCACGCTAGCACTGCACCTGATCGCCGAGGCCCAGAAAGCGGGCGGCACCGCCGCCTTCATCGACGCCGAGCATGCGCTCGATCCGGGCTACGCGCGGCGGCTGGGCGTCGATACCGACAACCTACTGATCTCGCAGCCGGACTACGGCGAGCAGGCGCTGGAGATCGCCAGCGCGCTGATCGCCTCCGGGGCCGTGGACGCGGTGGTCATCGACTCGGTGGCCGCCCTGGTCCCCAAGGCCGAGCTCGAGGGCGAGATGGGCGATAGT
>JBEKLW010000266.1:0-4640 GCA_050008815.1 Bryobacteraceae bacterium | reverse complement strand
CGGCCGCCCCCACGCCGGAGTACCAGGAGCTGAAGTTCTCGCTACACCGCAAGCTGCTGGAGCGGATCAACCTGGAAGTGCTTTCCTCGCTGGGCGGCGAGCGTGTGCGCGGAGAGATCCGCGCCGCGGTGGCCAGGCTGCTGGAGGAGGAGAGCACTCCGCTGAGCCGCCTGGAGAAGGAGCGGATCACCGAGGAGGTGCTCAATGAGGTTTTCGGATTGGGGCCGCTCGAGCCGCTGCTTCAGGATCCGACTGTGTCCGACATCCTGGTGACCACGCCGAAGCTGGTCTATGTCGAGCGAAACGGCAAGTTGCACCGGACGCCGGTGGAGTTCAAGGACAATTCCCACCTGCTGCGCATCATCGAAAAGATCGTCTCGCGCGTGGGGCGGCGCGTGGACGAGTCTTCGCCCCTGGTAGACGCACGTCTGCCGGACGGCTCCCGCGTGAACGCGGTGATTCCGCCGGTTGCGGTTGACGGTCCGCTGCTCTCCATTCGCCGGTTCCGCCGGGACCCCATCCAGCCCGAGGAACTGGTGCGGAACCTGACGCTGACCGAGAGCATGCTGCAAATCGCCCAGGCCTGCGTCAAGGCCCGGCTGAACATCATCATCTCCGGCGGCACCGGCGCCGGTAAGACGACGCTGCTCAACGTGCTATCCGGCTACATCCCGGAGGACGAGCGCATCGTGACGATCGAGGACGCGGCCGAGCTGCAGTTGCGGCAGACGCACGTGGCGCGGATGGAATCCAGGCCGCCCAACATCGAAGGCACCGGCGCGATCCGCATCCGCCAGCTCGTCATCAACGCCCTGCGAATGCGCCCCGACCGGATCGTGGTGGGCGAGGTGCGCTCCGAGGAGGCGCTGGACATGCTCCAGGCCATGAACACGGGTCACGACGGGTCGCTGACGACCATTCACGCCAACAGCCCGCGCGACGCGATCGGCCGCCTGGAGGTAATGGTGGGGATGGCAAACTCTAACATGGGCGTGCGGGCAATCCGGCAGCAGGTCTCCTCCGCCGTGGATCTGTTCATTCAGATCGCGCGCTTCAGCGACGGCAGCCGCCGGATCACCCACATGACCGAATGCGTCGGCATGGAGGGAGAGCAGGTGACGACGCAGGACGTTTTCGTGTTCGACAAAACCGGAGTGAGGGAAGACGGCAAGGTGACCGGCAAGTTCCGGCCAACGGGCATCCGGCCGAAGTTCTATGAGCGGCTGAGGGCCGCCGGCATGCAGCTTCCGGCAGCCGTCTTCCAGACGACGGTGGAGATCCATTGAGGCACAAATGCCGGGCCTTCTCTTACTGATGTTCGTAATCGTGTTCCTCGCCGTTGCGCTCACGGTCGCGTTCGGTTTGAACCTTCTGCAAGTGCAGAAGAAGAAGAAAGTTACCGAGATGCTTCAGACCGCCGTGGGGGACGCGCAGCGGGTGGAGACGAGGGTGCTCGTCGACCGTATAGTGGACACGGGTGCGCTGACGCGATTCTTGAGCCACTTCAACGTCGTCCGGCGCGTCGAGGAACGGATCGTGCAGGCCGGGATGACCATCAGCATGCCAACGCTGATGTTCCAGATGATGGCGGGCCTGGTGGTGGGCGCGCTGCTCGGCCTGCGGTTCAAAGTCCTCATGTTCCCGTGGCCCAGTGCCGCCGGCCTGGGACTGCTCGGGTGCATGCTCCCCTACCTGTATGTGGCGCGGACCCGGTCCAAGCGCATGGCGGCTTTCGAGGAGCAGTTCCCGGAGGCGCTGGACTTCCTGGCGCGGGCCATGCGCGCCGGGCATGCCTTTTCGATCGGGCTCGAGATGCTGTCGGAGGAATCGCCCGCGCCGCTGGGCCCGGAGTTCCGGAAGGTGCACAACGAGCACAGCCTCGGTCTGCCGATCGAGACGGCTCTTGGCAATTTGGCGCAGCGGATGCCGCTGCTCGACGTCAGCTTCTTCGTATCGGCAGTGCTGCTGCAGCGTGAAACCGGCGGCAACCTGAGCGAGATCCTGACCAAGCTCGCCTATGTCATTCGCGAGCGGTTCAAACTGAAGGGGCAGGTGCGGGCCGCCAGCGCGCACGGCCGGATCACCGGCACGATCTTGACGCTGATGCCGATCGCGCTGATGTTCGGGCTGATGCTCATCGCGCCCGGTTACTTGCAGAGCATGGCCGCCGATTCCGATGGCCGGCTGATGATTGCTGGCGTGATCGTAATGATGATCATCGGCCATTTCGCGATCCGGAGGATTGTGAAAATCAAGGTGTAATATGGCAGTCGCCCTATCGATCGCGGTTTTTCTGTTGCTGACGATAACGATCTCGGCGTATGGATACCGGCTGTATGCCAAGCCGGCGCGCATCCAGCAGCGGCTCGGCGCCGCCGTCGAGCAGCCCACGCTGGAATCGGCCGCGGGGCCCAAGCGCGGGTTTCTGGTCGGCATCGCCCATTCCATCGGCGAGAAGGTGCCAATCTCTCCGGGGGATGCCGGGATCGCGCGCCGCTATCTGATCGCGGCCGGTTTCCGCTCCGATCAGGCGGTGAAGGCCTACTACGGCGCGAAGTTCCTGGGCGCCGCCATCGGGTTCGCCGCGGCCATCGTGCTCCGGACACAGATGGGCAACCCGGTGCTGAGTGTCCTCGTGTTGCCGGCCGGGGCGGCGGCCGGATTCTTCTTCCCCAACTTCATTCTAGAGAGGATGGTGGACCGCCGCCAGGAGAGGATACGGCTGGCGCTGCCAGACGTTCTGGACCTGATGGTGGTTTGCATGGAGGCGGGCCTCGGGTTGGACCAGGCGCTTACCAACGTCAGCCGCGAGTTGCTCCGGACCTATCCGGACGTCAGCCAGGAATTGGCTTTGGTCAACCTGGAGATGCGCGCCGGCAAGCGCCGGGTCGATGCCCTGAAGAATCTGGCCGACCGGGCTGGTGAGCCGGAATTGCGCAAGCTGGTGGCGACCCTGATCCAGGCGGACCGCTTCGGCACCAGCCTCGCCGAGGCGCTTCGCACTCACGCGGACTTCTTGCGCGTTCGCCGGCGGCAGGACGCGGAAGAGCGGGCGGGGAAGGTCGGAGTGAAGCTGGTATTCCCGATCTTTTTCTTCATCTTGCCGTCCATGCTGGTTGTGGCCGCGGGACCGGGTCTGCTGCAACTGTTCAAGAACCTGTTCCCGCTGATGAGGGGCTTCTAGTAGGTCGATCGGAGAGAAGAACTCAAGCGCGTCACCTCAGAAAGGAGCAATAGCGTAATGGACCTGACTATGCTACCGGCGGTTCTCTGGTTCGCCGATGTGATCGCTGATAACAAGCAGTTGATCACCACCATTCTCTGGATTGCGGCCGGAGCCATCCTGGTGCTCTGGATCTTGCGCCGGCGAAAGCGCAAGATGCAGGGCTAGCGACTTGTGTCGAAAGCCGGCCTCGGGCCTAAGCAGCGGCCCGAGGTGCTTGATTCGCCGGCGGTCGCACCGTCCGCGAGACTTTCGTCAAGGGTTCCCAGGGATCGAAACTGCGTGGCCGGCCCCGTCTGACCGGAGCCGGCCGCGCCCGTCAGAATGAGGTCGCCCCCGCTCCAAGTGCCGGATTGGGCGGGCCGCAAGACGGCGGGAGCGAGGAGCATTCCCTCTTCACGGACTATCGACACAACGGAGGCGTCGCTCTCCATGGTCAAGAAACTACTGGTCAGGGTCATCCGGGTTGCGATCAGCCTCATCGTGCTGTGGACGCTGGCGTTTGAGGCCATTGCGATCAAGCCGACTCTGACGGTCGACATAGTTTACCTGTTGAAACCCAGCCAGCCCTGTCCGAAGAATGAAGCTCGGGCGGGCTACCGGAACGTCCTCACCGAAGGCAGCCTGAGCTCGGGTTTCAGGCCCAAGATTCGTCTGGTCGAAAGGGACGCTTTCGGATACTACCTTTGGGACACGCCTCGCGGCCGGTTCTGGATGCCGAAGTCGGACGACTACCTGCTGCCGGACCTGCTGGCCGAGCAGGAACGCGGAGTGTACCGCCACGAGGCAGCCCGCGTGCTTGCGGGCGACGTGGTGCTGGACTGCGGCGCGCACGTCGGAGTGTTCACTCGGGAAGCGTTGTCCCAGGGCGCCCGGCTGGTGATTGCCATCGAGCCCGCGCCGGATAACATCGAGTGCCTGAGACGCAACTTCGCCGCGGAGATCGCCTCCGGCAAGGTGATCGTGTATCCGAAAGGCGTGTGGGACCGCGATGACACGCTGGTGCTGCGCGTGGTCGAGGGCAATTCGGCACGCGACAGCTTCGTCGTCGACCGATGGACTCGAACCAGACCGGTCCCCGTGCCGCTGGTGCCCATCGACGAGCTCGTGGGCGAGCTCGGGCTCCAGCGCGTCAGCTTCATCAAGATGGACATCGAGGGGGCCGAGCGCAGGGCCGTGCTAGGGGCCAGGGACACGCTGCGGCGGTACAAGCCGAGACTGGCGCTGTGCGCCTACCACATGGACGGCGACCCGGAGGCGATCTCGGCCGAGGTTCTATCCATCGTACCGTCCTACCGGCGCGCGTGCGGCTCGTGTGTCGTGTTCCGCTTGCGGGTGGTGCCCGAGGTCCTGTTCTTCTACTGAGACGCCAGCAGGGCGTGGAGGCCGAGCAAGGCGAGTGCGCCCAGGGCGATCA
>JBEKLW010000265.1:0-4646 GCA_050008815.1 Bryobacteraceae bacterium | reverse complement strand
CGGGACGGCCCCGGCACGCTTTCCGTTTGCGGATGGAAACCCGGGACAGCACACTCAATTCCTCGCGGACTCTGCGCCTTGGGCGGCGTCGAGAACTCCAGGAACCACTTCTCCGGAGAAATGGTATTTGAGTGTACTGTCCCGGGTTTGAAAACAGACGGCCGCCATGGGGCCGCCGTCTGCATGGAAGCAATCACCGCCGCTGCGGGCCCGGTTCCGGCCTCCCGGCAATGGACTCCGTAGCGGCGACTGTGGGCGTGGCAGGGTTCAAGCGGGTCTCGTCTCGCTTGAAGCGTTGGAACCAGGAGTACACCGTTCCAGGGCTGCAGTTGGCCTTCTGCGCGGCCTCCCGCAGCGTCTCATCCTTACGGAAAGAAGCCCGCAATTCTTCGATCTGCTTGGAGTCGAGAGGCGCCCCTCTCGGCCTGCTGCGATCAGCTTTCATAAGATGCCAGGAGATCAGTTTAGACCAGCCGCGCGTCAGAAGGTGAGCAACAGCCGATCCGAAACAATTTCGTGCTCCAGCGTCCGACCGTTCATCTGGAAGCGCTTCAGCATTGAACGCCCCACGTCAATGAAGAACTCCCGCTCAAAGAGACCCTTCGGTATCGGAAGCTCGCAGACGTGC
Source organism: Bryobacteraceae bacterium (assembly GCA_050008815.1). Lineage (GTDB taxonomy): Bacteria > Acidobacteriota > Terriglobia > Bryobacterales > Bryobacteraceae > JBEKLJ01. The sequence continues at coordinate 4,018 of JBEKLW010000265.1, read as the reverse complement.
TTGCCAGAGCGTTTGGTGCCGTCGATGCTGACGGCGACAAAGACGCCCCTGTGCTTGCACCGTTCTACTACGCGGAACAGGTGCTTCAGGCTGAACGACTGCGCACCATAGAGAATCGCTTGACTGTGGCTGTAGGGTGGGTCGCAATAGATGAGATCGCCCGGCCGCGCCCTGTCCATGGCTTCCTCGTATTCCATCTGTAGGAAGGTCGTGCTACGCGTTCGCCGGTGCCACTCGTCAACCCTCCGGCCGAAGGACTCCGGACTGATCGGGTCATGGATGCCGCAGGGCGTGGACATGTAGCCATCCGCCTTCCGAAAGCGCACCACGCCGCCATAGCAGGACCGGCAGAGGAACAGGAGGTCTGCGGCGTTCGGGTTGGAGTTGTACGACTGCTTGACCCGCTCGTATCCCTCCACTTTGCCGCCACTCATCACCTGATGCCAGCGTTCGGCGTACCAGCGTTTCAGCGTCTCCGGTGAATCGTGGAGCGTCTGCCAGATCTCGACAAGCGGCCGGAACGTGTCCGACCCAACCCCGTGCTTCGGCGCAAGGGTCGCTAGCACCGCTCCGCTGCCAAGAAACGGCTCATAGTACGTTCCGAAATCCGCAGGGAAGTAGGAGGCAATCTCGTGTGCGGTCCGCTGCTTGTTGCCGATCCACTTCAGCAACCCGGTCTGGAGCGGTTCGACCCTGATGGGGCGTTCGGTATCGAACATGGCCAACTGCATCATGGGCGCTGAATCTTCAATCGGCATTTTCCGTGCTCCCTAGTATACCACAAAGTATCCGATTTTGGCATAATTCCTCACCACCGGATACGCTGGCATGTGATGCCCAAGGTCCACTCCGTCTCTGCGCAGGAGCAGCTACAGGCTTTCTTGCGACAGATCCGAACGGAAGCGGGCCTGACCCAGACGGACGTGGCCCATCGACTGGGCCAGCCGCAATCGTTCGTTAGCAAATATGAATCCGGAGAGCGCCGTCTGGATATCCTTGAATTGCGCGAGGTCTGCCGAGTGATCGGCCTCCCGCTCCCTGAGCTCGTTCGGCGTCTTGAACAGGCGCTGAGATGACTCCCAACTCGACATTCCTGAACCAGCCCAGGGCGTTCTGGGCCTACGTCCGCTCGATCAGCCAAGCCGTTGGCTACACGGTTCGTGGCGAGGGCCAGATCAAAGTCCCGACCGTTCACGAGATGGCTGCGGCTTTGAATGGCTTGGGGCTGGATGGCACCCGGCTGCTGAAGCCGGATGGAGCCACCAAGCTGGCGCAAACGCTCCACGCCTACTTCGACTACCGCGCCAGCAGGCTGAACACGTTCGTTGAGCCGCGCCTGATGGACAAGGACAAGGCCCGCAGGCTGTTCGCGAAAATGAAAGCGCAGCTCTCGCCCAAGATCCCGATTCCCATGAACAAGCAGAAGGGCGAGAAGAAGGCTCCGGCGTACCTGACGGCGATAGTGAATATGCTGATCGAGGCGAATGCGAGCGGCATGGATTGTGATTACGACCCACGAGCGCTTACCACCGTCACGCAGCAAGGGGCGCCATTGCGAACCTTGTCAAGGCGTGTTGACGGGGCGTTTCCGTGCGCCGTGAATCCGATTGCCGTCTGGGAGATCAAGGAGTACTACTACACCACGACCTTCGGCAGCCGGGTTGCCGATGGAGTCTATGAGACGCTGGTGGACGGCATGGAGCTTGAGGAGTTGCGGGTCAGCGAGGGCATCTCTGTCCTGCATTACCTCATGGTGGATGACCACTTCACGTGGTGGGACTGTGGCCGGTCCTATCTCTGCCGAATCCTCGATATGCTCCACATGGGGTACGTGGATGAAGTCCTCTTCGGCTCCGAAGTGCTGGAGCGCTTGCCAGGCATCGTGCGTGAATGGGTTCGCCTGTTGAGGAAGCGTAAATGAGAAGACCCCGTACGTCGTCGCGCCATACGGCAATGGGCTAGCGGCGCTGCGACGGCACCCCCGAGCACCTATTGCCAGCCCCAGCCTGTTGCCCTGTACGCCCAGCCGCAACCCGCGCCGCCCCATGCCCCCAGCCGCGCCAGCAGCGCCAGGGCGTGATTCGCCAACGTCGAATTCACGAACGGTTCCTGCCGCTCCAGCGCCTCAGCGGCGCTGCAACTCGGCCCGTCGCGGAGATCCACTGAGGCGTTCACAATCTCGGAGAACAGCTCGGCCGCCGTCCTCAGCCGGCCTTGCCTGGCCGGCCCTATTCGTACCGCAAGGCCACCATGGGAGCGACCCTGGCGGCGCGGCGGGCGGGGACCAAGGTGGCGATGAGCGCCACCGCGGCTAGCACCAGCGCCACGCCGATAAAGGTCACCGGGTCGCCGGCGTTGACGCCGTAGAGCATGCCGGCCATGAGGCGGGTGAGCCCGAACGAGGCGCCGAGGCCGATGGCCAGGCCGGCCACGACGGGAAGCATGGCCTGGGTGACGACCACCTTCAGCACATCGGCCTGACCGGCCCCCAGCACCATGCGGATGCCAATCTCGCGGGTACGCTGCGCGACCGTGTAGGAGATCACCCCGTAGATGCCGACCGCGGCCAGCAACAGCGCCAGCCCGGCGAAGATGCCCAGGAGCAGCATGGAGAAGCGCCGGTCCGCGATGGACGCCGAGACGATCTGATCCATGGTCCGCACTCCGTAGACGGGCTGGTCATTGCCGGCTTCGAGGACCGCGGCGCGCACCGCCGGGAGCATGGCCAGCGGATCGGCTCCGGTGCGCACCACGAAGGTGCTGGAGGCGGCCATGCCCTTCATGAACTGGTCCGGGATCTGAGACAGGGGCAGGTACAGCTCGCTGCGGACCGGGCCGGTCGCGTCGCTATCCAGTCCCCAATGGCTGACGTGGCCCACGATACCCACGATCTCCATGGGCACGGAAATCTCGGGGCCGAGACTGCCGCTCAGGTCGGCCACCACGATGCTCTTGCCAAGCGGGTCCTCGTTCGGGAAGACCGTGCGAGCCATCACCTCGTCGATCACCACGATGTGGGAGCCACGGTGCATGTCCTGGGGCCCGATGTAGCGGCCGCGCAACAGGGGAATGCCCATGGCCTTGAGATAGCCGGGGCCGGTAGCGTACAACAGCGCCCACAACATGTCGCCCTGGGAGGTGGGGCGAGGCCGCCCGTTCACGTAGAAGGGAATCTCGCTGTCGCTGCCGCCCAAGGGCATGAGCGAGGTCACCGCGGCGCTCCTCACTCCGGGCACGTTGTGGATGCGATCCACGGTCTGCTCAAAGGTCTGGAGGATGCGATCGCTGCTGCTGGTGTTGGCCGGAGACAGGCCCACTGAGAAGGTCAGAACGTGGTCGGAGTCGAATCCGGGGTTGACGCCGTCGAGAGTCCGGACGGTGCGCAGCATCAAGCCGGCTCCGGCCAGCAGCACCAGCGCGGCGGCTACTTCGGAGACCACCAGCAGGTTGCGCACGCGGCGGTGCCCGGCCGTGGAACCACGGCTGCCCTCTTTCAACGTCTCGTGCAGATCGGTGACGGAGACCTGCAGGGCCGGAGCCAGCCCGAACACGACGCCGGTGAGGAGCGAGACGCCTAGCGTGAAGGCGAGCACCCAGCCGTCCACTCCTATGTTCTCCATGCGGGGCAGGCCGCCCGGCACGGCCGCCAGCACCGCTTGCGTGCCCCAGCGGGCAATGGCCAGCCCGGCGATGCCCCCGGCGAGCGCCAGCACGACGCTCTCGGTAAGCAGTTGCCGGACTACGCGGCCGCGTCCGGCGCCAATCGCGGAGCGGATGGCAATCTCCTTCTGGCGTCCGGCGGAGCGGGCCAGGAGCAGGTTGGCCACGTTGGCGCAGGCGATGAGGAGCACGAAGCCCACCGCGCCCAGCAGAACCAGCAGGGTGGGACGGACGTTTCCGACGATCACGCCCGCGAGCGGCGCGACATTCACACCGTGCTTGGAGTTCGATTTCGGATAGGCCTCGGCCAGGCGGGCCCCGATGGCGGTCATTTCCGATTGCGCCTGGGCTTGCGTCA
>JBEKLW010000264.1:0-4648 GCA_050008815.1 Bryobacteraceae bacterium | reverse complement strand
GCGCGTTGAAGTTCTTTTTCAGCGCCAGCGATTCCGTGCAGCGCGTTCCCGGCGCCCTGGAACGCAGCGCCGACGCCCAGACTATCACCGCTAAGGCGCTCCAAGGTCTGGCCGAACGCGATCAGGAATTGGCGCGGGAGCACGAATTGGTGTTGGGCCATCTGGCGCGGAACAGCGAGCGAACCCTGGAGGAATTGGAAAAGATCAAAAAGCGGCTCGGCTGGGATGCTGGGCCCCCAGGATCCAGCGAAGGGGAGTTGAAACTATGAGTGCTATGGACAATGCACTCCGGCGCCGCCTGCGCGGCCTGTTGCTGGTGCTGATTTACGAGAACCACGAGCAGCAGCGGCATCGCCTGGACGACCTGACGTTGTGGGGCGCGCTCGACCGGCTCCACTTTGATATTGCGCGGAACGAGATTCGCACCCTGCTGCAAGACCTGGCGGAACGCGATTGCATCGCTTTCACCGAAGATCGAAATCTCGAAACCGGCCATACGGCCTTGCGGCAGATTATGTTGCGTCCTCACGGACGTGATCTGGTGGAGAAGACCGTCGCCGATGCGGCGATTTGGATGGAGTGAGAAAAACAGGGATTAGGGATTAACAGGACAGGGATTAGGGATCAGGAAAGGCAGATTGCTAATCCCCAAACCCTAAACCCTAACCCCTAGTCGCAAGGAACGGAATGAATGAACAGGCAAGTGAGAGCCAAGACGGGCGAGCGGCGCCTGCGACGCGACCGGTTGAAAATCGATCTGCTGCCCCAGGCGGTGAAGGACCGCATCCTGGAACTGCGCGCCAGCTTCGTAGGATGGGAAGAAATCGAGCGGCAATCTGCGGATTTTGTTCCCTGGGCCAGCCTCGATCCCCGCGTGTGCCGATGCTTCCCCCTCGTTCGGGGAATCCAAAATCCCCACCAGGTGGGGCCCCCGAAATCCCCCGCGAGGCTGGGCCCCGAAATCCAAAATCGGTACCTCCCCCACTCGACACTGCATCGCTGGTACGACCTGCGCGTGGAGCAGGCGCGGCGCCAGGCGGAAGCTCAGGCGGAAAGCTCGCGGGCCATTGCGCAATCGTTTCTGGGACGCGGCTACGAGAATCTGCCGGACAGCATCAAGAACGCCCTGGCCGACCAGATCTTCGCGCTTACTGCTGCGGGGGGCGACCCCGAACAGTTGAAGAAGGAATTGTTCGATCTCGGCTATCTGGTGGCCAAGCTACTCCAAACCCAGACCGCGGCTACCAAGACCGATGTGGAGCAGCAGAAAGTGAAGCTGGAAATCGACCGCCGCGAGAAGGAGTTGAAGGAAACCGTTGATGAAGCGGAAAAGAAAATCCGAGGCGGAAAGCCCATCACGCTCGAGGATATCAACAATATCCGTCAGCGGACCCTTGGGCTCCCGCCCAAAGAGCGAATTGCTTCCCCCGGTGCTGGATAAGAGGGCTTATCAGGAACGGTGGATTGACGACGATTCGCTCTACAAGGTAGCGGCGAAGTGTGCTCGCTCTGGATTTTCTTTTGGCTCAGCCGTGGAAGCCTTTTTCGACAGCCTGGAAGTTCCCGGGACAACTTGGACCTGCCTCAGCCACGGCGATAACGGCTCCGTCGAGTTCCTCGAGGAGGGCGTGGGGAAAATCAAGCTGGCCACGCAGGCCACGGCCGAGCTTTACAAGGAGCCTTACGCCGACGAGCTGGGCAAGACCGATATGACCGTCCACCGTTGCAAGCTGCCCAACGACTCGCGCATCCTGGCCATCCCCTGCAACCCCCGCACCGCGCGCGGCTATCCTGGCAACACGATCCTGGATGAATACGCCCACCATTTAAACTCTTACGAGATTTGGGCTGCCGTCTCGCGGCAGGTGGCGCTGGGGCATAAATTACGGGCGGTCTCGACGCCAAAACGGCAACAAGGCAAGTTCTACGAACTCGCCAAGATGCTGGGGCTTACGGAGGGAGTTCCGCCCGCACGAAACCCCGTCAAGAATGGCGCGTGGTCTGGGCACTATCTGGACGTGGAGATGGCGATTGCCGATGGCTGCCCCATCAACTTGCCCAATCTTCTCGAGCTCTACAAGGGCGACCCCAACACCCTGCATCAGGAATTTTATTGCGCGTTCCTGCAAGCCATCGGCGCCTGGCTGGATATCGCGCTGATCTCTGCGGCGAAAGATGCCGGCGCCAGCATGAAGTTGCCAGTCGGCTTTGCACCGCAAGGATTCATCGCCGTGGGCGTGGACTTCGGGCGCTCGGGTGATCGGAGTTGCGTTTGGGTGGACGAATATATTGGCGATATCTCATGGGCGCGGCACATCGGCTGGCAATTCAACATGCCCTTCTTCGTTTCCGATGCCGAACTCGCGGGCGGCAAGATGGATCAGGAGCACTGGCTGGACCCGTTCGTGAAGCTCGCGGATCGCGCCGCCATGGATTGTACCGGCATCGGCCTGGGACTCTACGAGAAATTCAACGCCAAATATCCCGGCAAGGTCATGGGGATCAACTTCGGCGGCACCATCAAGCGTGTGCAGCAGGGCGATAAATCCGGCGAGCGCGGGCTGGCCTCGACCGTGAAAATCAAGACGGACATGGCCGTGCGGATGCGTAACCGGATGGAGCAACGCAAGAACCGCATCCCTGACAATCTCGATGTCGTGAACGAACTCCAGGCGGTGCAAAAAGAGGATAGCGGCGGTGCCATTAAGTTTGACGCCCCTCGCATTGAAATCGAGAGCCCTTCCGGCGAGAAAACAAAACAATGGTCCCATGCCGAAGCCTTCTGGGCCAAGGCCATGGCGGACCTCGCCGCCGAACAGCCGGCAGCGAATTGGGCTGAGGATGCGGCCATGGTGGGCACGCCCCTTGCCGATTTTTCCCGCTTGGGCGAGTTTGTGCTTGAAGCAATGTGAGTGCTTGGGTGATGGCAGGAACATGAAGCGCTTCTACAAAGGCTGGCAGGCAATGACGGACCGTGCGGCCGCTTCCGCGGGGGAGCAGTCAGGCATCGGCTCGCCGGGCGCTCGGCAGGCTTCAGGCCAGCCAGAAGGCTTGGCGCCGGAAATTCCCATCGAGCAGCCGAAGCCCACGGTGCAGACCGCGGAAGTGGTGGAGGCGGACGGGCGCACGGCCATCTATGGTCTGCCCGCGACCACCTTTACCGGCGGCTTCATCGTCTCGCAAGGCGAATTCAATCCGAAATTCTTTGGTTCCAGGGCCGTCCAGGTTTACGAAGAGATGCTGCGCGGCGATACCCAGGTGGACGCCACCATGGAAAGCGTCTATCAGCCCATTCGCTCGGCGAAGTGGGATCTGGTGTTTGACGAGGAGGGTCTTACCTCGACCGGCGGTGACGCGCCAGCGGAAGTTTCTTCCACCGGCGCCGGGCGATTTACGGGCGGGAAAAAAAGAGAGATCTTGGAAAAGCTGAAATCGAATCTCTTCAAAAACCTCGAATGGCAGGACGATCGCGGCAACTGGTACAGCCAGAACTTCATCCACGACGTGATCGGCAACGCGCTGCTCCAGGCCGCTTTTGGCTGCGCGGCTTATGAGGAAGTCTACGCCGTGGACGGCGCTCAACTCCGCTTCGCGCGCCTGGTGGACCTGCCGCAAAAAACCTTCTTCCAGTGGGACGTGGCGGAAGACGGCCGCACGCTGCGCAATCTGGTGCAACTCGGCTGGCGCAAGAATTGGTACGGCCGCCTGGAAGTGCCTGCGGAAAAGATGTGCTGGTTCACTTATCGCCAGCAGGGCGCGGATTTCTGGGGCCGAGCGATGCTGCGCGCCGCCTACTCGCATTGGTGGATCAAGCAGGGACTGTACCGCATCGACGCCATCGCCGGGGAGCGCACGGGCATGGGCATCCCTTGCGTGGTACTGCCACCCAATGCTTCGCGGGAAGACAAAGAGGCTGCGCTCACCTTCGTCACGCAACTTGCGGCACACGAAAAAACCGGCGTCCGGCTGCCCAACGGCGCCACATTCGATCTGGTAGCGCCCAAAGGGCAAACGCACGACCTCTATCAGTCCATCGTCCACCACAACGAGCAGATCTCGCGCTGCGCGCTGAATTTCTTTGCCGATATGGGCCGCGGCGGGCGCGCGGGCGCCAGCGGCAATCGGTCGCTCGGCCAGACGGCGGCGCAATTCTTCTGGCTGTGTTTGCAGAATTTCGCGGAGTCGGTAGCGTCGCGGATTACCAATACCAGCCTGCGCCGTTGGGTCTATTTCAATTACGGGCCCGGCGCGCCTGTGCCGCAACTGAAATGCTCGAACGTGGTGGCGCGGTCGTTTGCGGAAGTTACCGAGGCGCTCGCGAAACTCGCCGGATCGGGCCTGGTGGTCAGCTTCCAGGAAGCCCGCGACTTCATCCTGACCGAACTCGGCCTGCCGCAAGAAACGCGCACCGGGATTGTGGCCATCAAGGGTGAAACGATCGATCTGGGCAGCGGTGAGGAAATCAGTGGGAAGTCGGGAGGGACCATCTCGACTGCGCCGGGCGGCGCCGGGCCGGAGCCGATTACAGGACAGGGGACAGGGGAGAGTGGACAGCCAGGAGCAAAGCCGAAGCCAGCCCCGCAACCCCCGCAGCCTGCAGGGCCGCCGAAGCCGGTAGGAAGCGCCCGGCCGGGAAGGCCGGCGGGAA
>JBEKLW010000263.1:0-4649 GCA_050008815.1 Bryobacteraceae bacterium | reverse complement strand
GCCGAATTCCTGGACCAGGCCGCAGAAGCCCCATACGACCTGGCTGGTATAGATGCTGGCCTGGCGGCGGCCCTGCTCAAGGACCAGCCCGCCGGCCAATTCCTCGACCAGGGGGCCGCTAACGGACTGCTGGAAGCTTACGGCATTCCCACCCTGGAGCCGTTGCTGGCTGCCAGCCCGGAGGAAGCCGTTCAGGCAGCGCAGCGTCTGGGTTTCCCGGTCGTTATCAAGGTGGCATCCCCGGATATTTCGCACAAGTCGGACGTCAACGGGGTCTTGCTTGGCCTGGAAAATGCCCAGGCCGTAAGGGAGGGATTCGCGGCGGTCACCCAAAACGCCCGCAGGGCACGTTCCGAGGCGCGCATCGACGGCGCCCACGTCCAACGAATGCTGCCGTCCGGGCAGGACGTGATCGTGGGCATGGTGCGGGATGCCCAGTTCGGGCCGATGATCATGTTCGGCTCAGGCGGGGTAGAGGTGGAAGGGTTGAAAGATGTAGCTTTCGAGCTGGCGCCTCTCACACCGCGCCAGGCGGAGAGCCTGTTGGAAAGCACCTGGGCCGGGCGCAAGCTGAAAGGCTTCCGCAGCCTGCCCCCGGCTGACCGGCTGGCGGTGATGCAAGCGCTGGCCCGCCTAGCTCAGTTAGCCCTGGACTGCCCGCAGATCGCCGAGATCGAGATCAACCCACTGCGCGTGCTGCCAGAAGGACAGGGCGCCTTCGCTATCGACGTAAGAGCGAAGAAAAATTAACCGCAAAGGCACAAAGAACACAAAGTAAGACAAAGAAATGGAAGGGAAGGAAAAACAAAGTGGCGAATTTCTTCTCTTGGAGATATTATGAGATACCCTGAAGTGATTTCGATGGGCAACATGCTGGTGGAGATCATGCGCATGCAGCTCGATGAACCACTCAACCAGCCCGGCACCTTTAGTGGGCCATACCCGAGCGGCGATACCCCGATTTATATCGACAGCGTCGCTCGGCTGGGGCATAGCGCCGGGTTTATCGGGGCGGTCGGCCAGGACGACTTCGGCCGCTGCCTGCTGGAGCGCTTCGAGCGGGACGGGGTGGATTTCGCCTGCGGCAAAGTGCTGCCCGACCAGACTACCGGCGTGGCCTTCGTGGCTTATTTCAAAGACGGCAGCCGTAAATTCATCTACCACATGCGCTATTCTGCGGCGGGCAGGCTGGCTCCCGATTACTTGCAAGAAGACTATTTGCAGCAGGCCAAATGGCTGCACCTGACCGGCTGCAACCTGGCGATGAGCGAATCATCAAAAGAGACCTGCTACCAGGCCATGCAGAGGATATCTCCCCAGGCTCACCTCAGCTTCGACCCCAACATCCGCCCCGAGCTGCTCAGCGTGGAAGAGATCCGCCGGTTGTGCCAGCCGGTCATCCAGGCCGCCCTCAAGGCCACGCCGGTGGTCGCGGTGTCGAACAGGCAGACGGTGAGGTCCGGAGCTGCCTCCTCGAGCGTCGCCAAATGCTCGAGCGCCGGTGTCAGCCGCTCCTCCAAGGCACGCCCCGCAAAGCGTAACCGGACAGTCCGATCCACGATGCGGAACCGCCGTTCCACCAGGCCGACGCCGGCCGTCGCGGCCTCGAAGCGCGCCAGCGCCTCCGCGAAGAACTGGCCCGGCTGGGAGTTCAAGGTGTTTCCGCGGGTCGGCTGGGCCACCCTGCCTCGTCCACGTCGTGAATGGGATCCAGCAGGAACAGATCTTGCATGTCGGTATAGACGGAGATGGAGGGCGGCGCCCAAGTGCACACGACCTCTTCCGGAACGGCCTGCGGTTCTACCCCATCCGCGGAAGGCGAAATCAGGCCTTCCTGCACCAGCTTTCCCCAGAATTCCAGAACCTGCCGCCGGGCTGCCGGCGGGGCCCCAGACTGCAGAACATGCTCGACGGCCTCCGCGGGCGTCGCGCCGAGCTCGGCCAGGCGCCAAATCACGGCGCCGGCGCGGTCCAGGCTGTAGTACGTTCCTGATTCCAGATTGATGACGACCAGCTCGTCGTCAAAGGACTGCCACACTATCTTCGAACTCGCAACGCAAAACCTCTCCGTCGCCGCAACCGTCACTGAATCCAAAACACGCCCTCCCAAAAAAAGTCGCGCTCACACGCCCACTTCTTTGAGCCGGAGCGCATCGGAAATCACGCCCACCGAACTGCAGGTCATCTCCACGCTGGCCAGGACCGGGCTCAGCAGCAACCCTGGCGTCGGACAGAGGACGCCCCCGGCAACAACTACTCCCAGGATACTGTAACCAGGATTCCCGCTTTGCCATCCGGGCCAGCATTGATTGTATATCCAATCGCATCACTCGCAGCCGTTCGCCTGGTTTTTTCATCCCGAGCGACTCCAGCGGCCCAGGAACGGGCCAACCCTGGCTCCTCCGGGTACGTGGAAGCCTGGAGGTGCCTGGGTTTCCGGCTTGGCGATCAACTTCCGATTGGTCGCGGCCAGACCGGCGCGGTTCTCTTCTCGGTTCAGCAGTTCCGTCTCGAACGATTGCAGCCGAGAGGTCAGGGCTGCCCCACGTTCCCAGATCTTGTCGGAGCCGATCAGCCGGAACGCCGGATCTTGCGAGAGCCGCTCGGCATCGTTGACCTCCTCATAGCCCGCCATGCGGCTGTAGACGGCTGGCGAACACCGAGAGGGGGCGCCGGACCTCCCCCGACTGGCACGTCGGGCAGACCAGGCCGTGGTCGGCGTCTTGCGTCCTCCGGAGTTGCTCGAAGGTCTCGCCGCAGGCTGAGCAGCGGTACTCGTATAGGGGCGTTGCTCTACCTTTAGGTTGCCTGATGCGGTGCGCCGGCCGGTGAGAGGTTCGGGCTGCAATCGCGGATACTAGGGGGATGCGGGTTGAGGCCGGGCGGCGCCACGCCGCCATCGCGCTCGCGGGGACGGTTGTGCTGGCGAGCGTCGCGGGGCTGCTTTACGCCTGCGCGTTGAGCATACCGGCCCGGCTGGCCGTGCCCCTCACGGCGGCGTTCGCGGTCGAGGCGGGCCTGTACGTGGCGGTCTGCCTGGAGCGGGTGCGGAAGCGGCTGGCGGCGCGGCTGGGGGCGCCGGCCCTGGCGCTCGTCGCCGCGGCCAGCGCGCTGGCGCCATACGCGATTTACTCCCTGCCGACGGGCGAGTTTTCATGGCGGGCGCTGGGCCTCGTGGGGGCGCTCGCCGCGGGCGTGTCGTTCTGGTACGTGGTTCTGCCGCGGCGGCCCGCCATCGACCTGCTGTTTCTGGCCCTGGTCGCCGCGGCGCTGCTCGGGCCCGTGTTCCCCGCGATCTACACGAGTCCGACGCCGCGCGTGCCGGTGGGCATCCTGGGTCAGGTGATGTGGACGCGGCTGGCGATCTTCGAGTGCCTCGCCATCGCCGGTATGAGCGTGCGGGGCTTCAGCCTGCTGCCGCGGCGCAAGGACTGGGCGGCGGGCACGCTGAACTTCCTGCTGTTCCTCCCGGTTGGCGCGCTGTTGGGGTGGGCGCTCGGCTGCGCGGGTCTGCACGTGCGGCCCGCGCCGTGGTGGCAGACCCTCGGCCTCGCTATCCTGACTTTCGCCGGCATGCTGTGGGTGGTGGCGCTGCGGGAGGAGTTCTTCTTCCGCGGGCTGCTGCAAGAGTGGCTGCAGAGTTGGATGCGGAGCGAGATGGCCGCGCTGGCGGCGGCCTCCGTTCTCTTCGGGCTGGCGCACCTGCCGTTCCGAGGCTTCCCGAACTGGCGGTTCGCGGCCCTGGCCGCGGTGGCGGGCTTCTTCTACGGCCGCGCCTACCTGGCGGCGCGCAGCGTGCGCGCGGCGATGGTCACCCACGCGCTGGTCAACACCGTCTGGCGGGTGTTCTTCTCCTAACCCGCTTTTCTCACCACGACCGTAGCGAGGCGCGATGAGAGGGCTGCAGATACAAGGCGCGCGACGGCCGGCGCCCGGAGGTCCGTTACGGATCGAGGACGCCGGCCGAGCGCAACACAGTAGATGCGGCCCTATCGCGCGCCGCAGCAGGTTGTTGGTGAGAAATGCGGGCTAAGCCGTGCTCTTCAGTTCGGCTTCCTCGCGGCTGAGGGCGGAGATCGAGTCCAGCGCCTGCTCGAAGTCGGCCAGCAAGTCGCGCCAGTCCTCGATGCCCACCGAGACGCGCACCAGGCCGTCGGTGACGCCAGCGACTTCGCACTCCTCCGGCGTCAGGCCGGAGTGCGTAGTCGTCTTGGGGTGGCAGGCGAGCGTTTCCACGCCGCCGAGCGAGACGGCATTGTGCGCGATCTTCACCTGGCGGAGGAAGGCGAAGGCGGCCTCGCGGCTGCCGAGTTCCATCGAGAAGATACCGCCGGGGTAATCGCACTGGGCGAGGCGGATGCGGATTTGCTCGGCATCGTCGAACAGCGTGGGATAGTGCATGCGCCGAACGCGCGGGTGGCTGACCAGGCTTTCGGCGATGCGCTGCGCGTTCTTGCTCTGCCGGTTCATGCGCAGAGCGACGGTGGGGAGGCGGCCGTCGAGCATCCAGCACTCGTCGGGCTGGAGGATGTTGCCGAACATGATGCGGCGTTTGCGCATGTGGGCGATGAGCGCGGGGTCGCGGGCCAGCGCGACGCCGGCCAGCAGGTCGCTGAAGCCGGACAGATACTTGGTGGCCGAGTAGAGCA
>JBEKLW010000262.1:0-4678 GCA_050008815.1 Bryobacteraceae bacterium | reverse complement strand
GCTGATCGCGCTCAGCTTCGCTTGCGGCATCTACGTCGAACTCCACCCTCGCAAGCCGGCCGAGGAGATCCACCTCTTCCCCGAGAAAGACTGATCCGGGCCCGAACGCCGGCCGCCCGGCGGCGCCGTCACGCCATCGGACTTCCCGCCGCTCCGCGCGCTCGTCGGATATCATGGTTGGGTTCAGCAGGAGGCCAACCGCATGTCCGCCAGACTGGAAGAGATTGTCTTCGGCGCGCTCGATTCTTTCAACATCGAGCTTCCATCCTGGGGGTTTGCGAACACCGGGACCCGCTTCGGAAAGTTCGTCCAGGCAGCCGCCGCCACGACGACCGAGGAGAAGCTCGCCGACGCCGGCCAGGTGCACAAGCTCACGGGGTGCTGCCCGACCGTGGCCGTTCACGTCCTATGGGACTACCCCGAGGGCACCAAGAGCGTGAACGAGGTGAACGCCGCGGCGGCCAGGCATGGCGTAAGGATCGGCGCCATCAACCCCAACGTGTTCCAGGACCAGTGCTACAAGCACGGCTCGTTCGGCAATCCGGACGCGACCGTCCGCCAGACCGCGCTCCAGCACGTCTTCGACTCGATCGAGATCATGAACGTCGCCGGCAGCCGCGATCTTTCGCTCTGGTTCGCCGACGGGGCCAGCTTCCCCGGCTCGCAGGACATCCGCCGCCGCAAGCAGTCCTTCATCGAATGTCTGAAGGCCGTGCACGCCCGGCTGGCCGACGGCAAGCGGATGCTAGTCGAGTACAAGCCCTTCGAGCCGTACTCCTACTTCACCGACATCGCCGACTGGGGCATGTCCTACATCCTCTCGAAGCACGCCGGACCGAAGGCCAAGGTGCTGGTCGACACGGGTCACCACTACCTGTCGCAGAACATCGAGCAGATCGTCGCCTGGCTGCTGAGCGAGAACATGCTGGGCGGGTTCCATTTCAACGACCGGCGCTACGCCGACGACGACCTGACCATGGGCTCGATCGACCCTTACCAGATCTTCCGGATCTTTTATGAGATCGCGCACTTCGAATGGGAGACCGGCCAGCGGGCCGACATCGCCTACATGGTGGACCAGAGCCACAACCTGAAGGGCAAGATCGAGGAGATGATCCAGACGGCCATGGTCGCGCAGGAGCTGCACGCCAAGGCGAAGATCGTCGACCACGCCGCGGTGGCGGCGCACCAGGAGAAATGCGACCTCCTGGATGCCGAGGAGTGCCTGAAGGACGCCTTCGCGACGGACGTGCGGCCGGCGATCCGCGCCTGGCGCCGCTCGAAGGGGTTGGCCGAGGAGCCGCTGGCGGCCTTCCGCGCAAGCGACTACCTGGAGCGCATCAGTAAGGACCGGGCCGCGAAGAACCTGGGCGGTGGCTCGTCGTACGCGTAGACGCGGACGCCGATTGCGGCACCTTGGCTGCGGCGGCGCCGTTGCGGTAAATTGAACCTCTTGCGGCAGACACTCGAGAAGTACTTCCAGTTTGAGGAACTCGGGACCAACTGGCGAACCGAGGTGCTCGCCGGTTTCACGACGTTCCTCACGATGGCGTACATCATCTTCGTCAACCCGTCGATGCTGCACGAGGCGGGCATGCCCCTGGCGGCGGTGACGGCGGCGACCTGCGTCTCGGCCGCCTTTGGCAGCCTGCTCATGGGCCTGTTCGCGCGCTATCCCATCGCGCTCGCGCCCGGCATGGGTCTCAACGCTTACTTCACCTATACGGTAGTGAAGGGGATGGGCATTCCCTGGCAGGTTGCGCTCGGCGCGGTGTTCCTCTCAGGCATTGCGTTTCTGCTGCTGACGGCATTCGGCATCCGTCAGTTGATCCTTTCCGCGCTGCCGCAGGAACTTTACGCCGCGATCGCCGCGGGCATCGGCCTGTTCATCACGCTGATCGGCTTCCAGAACGCGGGCCTCACCATCGCCAACCCGAAGACGCTAGTGGCGCTGGGCAATTTGCGGGATCCGAACACGCTGCTCGCGGTCTTCGGGCTGCTGCTGACCGGCGTGCTGATGGCCTGGCGGGTGCGCGCGGCCATGCTGATCGGGATTCTCGCGACCACGGCCCTGGGCGCCGCTGCCGGAGTGGTTCATTGGCAGCCGCACCCGCTCCAATGGTCCGAAGTCACCGCGACCGCGTTCCGGCTCGACGTGCCCGGCATCCTGCGGGTAGGGTTCCTGGAGGTCGTCTTCGTGTTCCTGTTCGTCGATCTGTTCGACAACATCGGCACGCTGATCGGGGTAACCAAGAAGGCCGGGCTGATCGGCGCGGACGGCCGTATCCCGCGGGTTGAGAGAATCCTGTTCACCGACGCCTCGGCCACCGTCGTCAGCTCGCTGACGGGCACTTCCACCGTGGTCAGTTACATCGAGAGCGCCGCGGGCATCGCCGCGGGAGGCCGCAGCGGGGTCACGGCGGTAGTGGTGGGCGTGCTGTTCCTGGCGGCCTTGTTTGTCGCCCCGGTCGTAGGCGTGATTCCGGCGGCCGCCACGGCGCCGGCACTGATCATAGTCGGCAGCCTGATGGTCTCGACGGTCGCCGAGATCCCCTGGTCCGACCCGGTCTACGCGCTGCCGGCCTTCCTTACGCTGGCCGCGATCCCGCTGACGTTCTCGATCGCCACCGGAATCGCCTTTGGGTTCATCGCTTACACGTTCCTGAAGGTCTTCCGCGGGCAGTACCGCAGTGTGAGCTGGCTGGTGTACGTGCTGACGGCGCTGTTTATCGCCCGGTTCGCCTACCTGAGCGGGACCTAGCCCGCATGTTTCACCGGCAATCTGCTGCGGCGCGCGGTAGCAACCCGTGGCACGGGTGGGCGGTCACACGCGTGGCTCGTTGTGTCGCGGGCGCCGCAAGGCGATCAGGGCACAGAGTGGCAGCGCCAGCAGGAAGGTGCTGGGCTCCGGAATAGTGGTAGTGGACACCTCTCCCGAAACCACATACCTCTGAGCGCCGGTCCCATCGGTACAAAACACGTCAAGGCAGGATTCTTCAGAGTACCATTCGAACCCGGAACCGGCAGTGGCCAAATTGATCGTGCCGCCAGCATTCGTCATCGAAGACAAAAGGTAGACCGTCAACACCGGCGTACCGGTCAGATCGCCGGTGGTAGTCACGAACACCAGAAAGTTAGCCAAGTAAGTGCAGCAGGGGTATCGTAGGTAATCAGCCCCGCTCCGGGTCGAGCCAGGGGTGGTGATCACATCTACCGAACTGTATTGGCCCGTATCGGCGTTGTAAACAAACGAACCAGATATCGTTCCGCCGTCGTCGAACTGGCCGTTAACGACCCATGTGAGTGGTCCAGCCGAGGCCGAGGCAGCCAGAAAAAGAACCGCAGCCAAAACGCTTGGAATCGTCGAACCCCATCGTGACATGCCTATCTCTCTCCGGAATCTCCATTCAGCCAAGATTCCCGTTATGAACCCTTGCACCTTGACGGCATACCAGGATTTCCGTTTTGCCATCCCGGCCAGCATCGATTATACATCCAACCATCTCCGTTGAAGCCGTTTGTCTCATTTTTACCATTCCGAACGACTCCGGCGACCCAGGGGGGGCCAGCTCCGGCTCTTCCGGATACGTATAGACCTGGAAGTGCCTCATTCCAAGCGGCTTCTCAGACACCTATTGGGTGTTGACCTCCGGAGCGTCTTCATCGCGTTGAAACCTTATGAATAAAGGCGTCGGAGGCCATCAAGAGGTTATCCGTAACTGCTCAAAACGGAAATGTGGGCTGACACCGTTCGAAGCGAGCCGCCGCGAGGGGCGCTCAGATGGTCATCGCGGAAAAGCCGCCATCGACGTGGATGATGGCGCCGGTGACGTATGAGGAGGCCTGCTCGGAGGCGAGCCACACCGTCACCGGGACCAGCTCGCCCGGTTCGCCGAAGCGCGCCATAGGCGTGTGGCGGAAGATGTCCGCGACGCGCTCGTCGGTGAGCAGCGCGCGATTCTGCTCCGCCGGCAGGAAACCCGGCGCGACGGCGTTCACCCGGACCTTGTAGGGCGCCCACTCACGCGCCAGCCACTGCGTCAACTGGTTCACGCCCGCCTTGGTGATGCTGTACGTGAATACCATGGAGAGCGGAGGCCCGCAGGACGCCGAGGAGATGTTGATGATGGAGCCGCCGCGGCCCGATTCCACCATCACCTTGCCGAAGACCTGACAGGCCAGGAACATGCCCATGAGGTTCACGTCCAGGATCTTGTGCCATTCCTCTTCGCTGATCTCGAAGAAGGGCGTGCCGGAGTTGATGCCCGCGGCGTTGAGCAGAATGTCCACGCCGCCGAACTCGGCGAGCGTGGTCTCGAGCGCGCGAGTCAGGTCGGCTTTGCTGGTGGCATCGCAAGCGATGCCGATGGCCCGGCGGCCGAGCGAACGAATCACCGCGGCCCGCGCCTCGGCGTGCGCGCCGGTCCGGCTCAGCACGGCGACGTCGGCGCCGGCCTCGGCTAAACCGCTGGCCATCGCCCCGCCCAGCACCCCGCCGCCGCCGACGACGACGGCTACTTTGCCGGCGAGAGAGAACGTATTGGTAGGCATCGGAACCTACCGTTGTACCACGCGCCCGCCCCGGCGGGTCACAATGGTGGAGGTATGCGTAGTATGCTGGCGCTCTGGCTGATGTCGAGCGCGTTCCTCAGTGCCGCCCCGCCGCGCGCCGCGGTCC
>JBEKLW010000261.1:0-4683 GCA_050008815.1 Bryobacteraceae bacterium | reverse complement strand
AGCAGCAGGCTGGTGCGGCCCGAGGAAGCCGGGCCGTGGATCTCCGTGATCGCGCCGCGCGGCACCCCATCGGCTACCGCATCCAGCTCGGCGATGCCCGTGGGCGCGCGCTCCGCCGCCGGCCGCTCCCGCCAGCTCAACTGCGTCGCGTACCGCCCCAACACCTCCGCTCTCAAAGCCGCCGGGGATTCCATGCGACCCCTCCATCTTCGCCTTTTCTTCGCCTAGGGATTATTGTGCGACGCCCCGGGTCGGTTGTCAAGGCTAGCCCTGCTGAACCGGGAAGGAGGGGTAAAAGGGCTGGCGCAATCCGGTTCCCGCACCGCCTTGTGGCGCGGGCTTTGCCGTTGTTCGGCATCCGCGAATGGACAGCCTGCCGCCTCGACACTCCTGTCGAGGGCTCGTGGGGCGGGCGGCTACGCCCGCGCGGGACGGCCACATCCCGCCTCAGCCGCCGTGCACCGCGGCTACAACAGCGCCCCGATCTGGCTCCTCCTGAGGTAGAGGGCGTATCTCGTGCCGTTGATGAGATACTCGTTCGCGAGCCGGAAAGCCTCCACCTCCGGCAGCCGCCGGGAGGACGGCATGAGAACGGCGTCGCAGCGCCCGGGGATCGACGCCAGACCAGTGGGGAGCCTCTCATGCGAGGCGTACAGCGTGGGAGCTACCAGGTCACCGATTAGCCGGAGGTAGCGGTTGCCGCTCCAGCAAACCACCGGCCGGCGTCCCGCCGCCGAACTCTCGACCAGTCGCTGAATCTCGGCGTAGGCCTGCTTCTTTGCCAGATCCACCTGTGGGCGCCAGGCGCTGGGTTGTGGATTGAGGCCGGCCAGCAAGCCGGCCACGAGGGCCACCCGCGTCAGCACCCTGGCGGCGGGCCTGTAGGAATCACTGGCCGAGAACGCGATCAAGAACCAGAGAAAAGCCTGCTCGAGCAGTGGCGCGGACATCCTGCCCGCGCCGAAGGTGATCTGCCAGGGATCGAAGAGCACGATCAAGACATAGACGATGCCCAGCGACAGGGCGCTGAATCTCCGGAAATGCGCCACGAAATCCGCTGGCCCGGCCTTCCCCGCTGCCCCCGTGCGCTGTTTCTCCATGAAATACACCGCCCATGCCACTGCCCCCGCCGCCAGGAGACACACGGCCCGCGAGGAGACCAGCGATGCCCAGAGGCTTCTGAGCGAGACCATTACGGACGTCACGGCTCGGTTGTCTGCCTTGTTGATCATCAGCGGCCACTCGGTCGGGAAGGACGGCAGCCGCCCGCCGTGCGCCAGCCAGCCGAGGGGAATGACCAGCAGCCACAGGATCGGGATAGCCCACAATATGGCAAAGCTGCGGCGGTAGCTCCTCTCGGCGAATACCTCCTTCCGGCTCAAGAGCGTCAGAGAAAACAGGTAGATCCAGAATGTTTCGCGACAAAGGAGAGCAACTCCGCCAATGGCCACCAGCCACCATCTCCGTTCCAGAACCAGGGCGCCTGAGTACAAGAGCAGATAGAAGAAAGCCGCCGCGGGGATTTCCTGATAGAGGGACACGCTGAGCTCGGAGAAGATCCGTTGCTGGGCGAAGGAGAACATGACCACAAGGCTGAAAGCCAGCCCGGAGAAGGTGCAGCCTATGATCCTCAGACCCAGCAGCCCAAGAAAGAGCACGGCCACGAAGAAGTGCGCGCAGGCAATGAGGTTGTAGTCCGCATAGGGCAACTTGAGCAGATAGAGAAACCAGATCTGGACTTGAAGGTAGGGCAGCCAGACCCGGTTCCCTATGCGCATCACTGGTTGTGACGCTTTGCTCAGCCGGAGGCCTGCGTTATATCCATATCCGAAGGAAGGATCACTCATCGCGATCGCCACTTTCCATATCAGCAAGGCGACCGCGAGCAGGAGGACACAGCCGACGGCAAAACGCAAGGAAGGCCATGAGGCCTCGGCGCGTTCCGAAACCAGATTTGAATCGGTGCTCATCAGCTTCAAGGCAGATCTTACAGCATACTCGTGGCGCGGGCTTTGCCGTCGTCTGGCATCCGCGAACGGACAGCCTGCCGCCTCGACACTCTTGTCGCGGGCTCGTGGGGCGGGCGGCTACGCCCGCGCGGGACGGCCACGTCCCGCCTCAGCCGCCGTGCACCGCGGCTACAACAACGCCTCGATCTGCCGCCTGTGCCGCTCGGTGTGCGTGGCCGCGATAAGGATAAACTGCCAGGCGTCCAGGTCGCCCCGCTCGTCGAAGTGGCTGCGAAGATCCACCGCCGCGCGGGCAAGCTCCGCCATGCGCGCCCGGCTCGCAAAACGCGGCGCCGCGCGGCTAGCGCCGGCTTACTTCTTCTTCTTCACCGGGGCCTTGGCCGGCTTCGCCTTCTTGGTCTTGCACGCCATGGTCAGACTCCCTTCTCTTGAAATCCTACGGTGAGTTGCCCGCGCGCGCAAGAAAATTCCGCTCACTGACGCCGACAAAACGGGGCCAGCCTGCTCTGTCCCGAGCGCAGCGAGTGGACGGAGCTGCCTGTACCCGTTTTCCCACGTGGCCACAGTCCGTCTCTACCGCGCCGCGCCCGGTGAGCGACCGGCGCTGGCCGCGGGAACATAGGTCAACTGCGCAGCGTCTATGCTCAAGAGCATGGGACTGCGCCTCCGAGAGCTCGTTCTTGCGATCCTGTTTTCCGGCGTGCTGTCCGCCGCGAACTTCACCGCGAAGTTTGTGGACGGCTTCAGGCGGCCGCTGCCAGGCGTCGACATCGAGCTCTACTACTACGCCCCGCGGCAAGGCCCTGCGCCGGCGGGTACCAGAATCACGCTTCTGAAGCTGCGCTCCGACAGCAGCGGTATCGCTCGGGGCAAGTATGACGCGCCGACACTCCCGGAAGGCCAACCAGTCTGGATCGCTGTGTACAAAGAGGGGTACCGCGGCTTTGCCGCGACCGACCTTCTCCCCGAGTACGTGCTCCTGCGCGATGTTCGCATCGAGGACCTGCATCGCATTGCCAGGCTGGCTGGTCCCGCACGGCGAAGGGAGCTGCGACAATTCCTGGCAGGCGACCCGCCAGACGATCTGTTCGAGTTGGTCTTCTTCTACGAGCGCCGGCTGCGGCCAGCGCTGCGCTCCCTGGCCGAGGACCCCCACGTCGGGGGAATGGCGCGAGCCCTGCTCGCCTTCATCGGCGTACCGGCGGATCTCCAGTGGCTCGTGCGCCATGCCCCGCCCCTCAGTCGCGAACCGTTCGGCAACCGATGGGCCTACGGTATCGCGACCGCTCTGCTGGAACCCTCGGACGACGAGCAGTGGGCTTTCCTTCGGAAGTGCGCGCTCAATGAGTACAACGACGGGTGGGTTGATGCCGGGGCTATCAGCACACTAAGACTCATCGCATCGCCACGGAGCGTCGAGATACTCGAACAAGCCCGGAGCGCGAACACGGAGCGGGCAGGATTCATCGAGAGCGCCCTCAAGCAGATCCGTTCGAATCCGCCCGTCCTGGCGCACCCTGACTTGGAAGAGGCGGCGAAGACGGTGGCGCAGGCGATCACGATCGGGCGTTGGGAAGGAAACGCGAAACCGCGCTATAACGAGCAGGGGGACATGGCGCTGGTCGATTCTGAGTTCCTCGAATGCAGAGATCGTCTGACGTACACCGCCACTTTCCATAGGGTGGATGGAGTCTGGAAACTGCGTGGCGTGCGTGAGACGATGCAGGCGCTCATCGCGGTTCCCCCGCCGGAGCGATTTGTGCTCCCCGACCCGCCGATCCTGCAACCCCCCGACCTGCCGGCCGCTTCCCCGCTACCGCAGCCCGGCGTTGTCCCTTGAAATCGAGCCGCGCCGGACTCAGGCCTCCACCGCAGGCGGGCGCCGTGCCGTGCAGGTAGCGCCGCCGCGCGGTTAGCGCGGCCATGCGGCTAGCGCGACGTTCACCACCTCGTCGCCGCCCGCCCTGGCCGTGACGCGGATCCGCAGCGTGCCCGTGGCGGCATCCGCCCACCAACGGCCCGGCGCAAGCTGCCCTCGCCCGGCCACCCGCGCGTACGCCGCGCCGCCGCCCTCCACGCTGCGGCATTTTCCGGCGCGGTGGATCACCCACTCGTACACGCGCCCGGCCACCGATTCGATCTCCAGCCGCAGCACCTCGTCCGCCGACCCCGCGTGGAGCTGCGAAATCTCCTCCGACCCTTCCTCATACAGGAAGAACTCCGCCGCCTGGCCTGGAAAGTAGTGCAGCTCGAGCGGCGCACTCGCGTCCTCCGCCTCCAGCGGCACGATCGTGCTGTTCAGGACAAACAGCGGCGGCGAGCCGGCCGGCGCGCGCACACGCACCCGCTGCTGCCCCTTGTACACCGCGCCGCCCCACAACTCGGTCCAGATCCCGCGCGGAAAGTAGACGTCCACGGAACCGCCCGGCGCGAGCACCGGCGCCACCAGCAGCTCGTCGCCCAGCATGAACTCGTCGTTCTGCCGCACGGCCTCGGCGTCCCCGTCATAACTGATCAGGAGCGGGCGGAGCACCGGACAGCCGCGATCCCGCGCGTCCTTCGTGTAGCTCAGCAGGTAGGGCCGCAACCGCCTCCTCAGCCCCTCGAAGCCTCGGACCCCGGCCGGGGCGCGCAGCACCGGCATCAGGCTCGCCAACTGAGCGGCCCGCACCTCCAGCTCCTCGCCCGCCCCGGCGAACGGCGCCAGATCGAA
>JBEKLW010000260.1:0-4705 GCA_050008815.1 Bryobacteraceae bacterium | reverse complement strand
CCTCGAACCGGATGGGCAGTGTGGCGGAGCGCGCCGCGGCTAGCTCGGTCAGGCGGACCGGCGCGGTCTCGAACACCTTCACCTTACCGCGCAGGAAGCTGAGCGCCGCCACCAGGGCGGGCCTGTTGTTGGCCGTGCCCCGGGCCGGGTCATAGGCCTCCAGGTAGACGTAGAGGCTCTGATCCTTGCGGAACACCCGCGTGATGCTGGGGATGAGCTTGGTGTCCTTCTCGACCAGCGGACTGGCCGCCATCAGCCTGCGGTTGTCCTGGGCGGAGCCGACCGCGGCGCCCAGCGGCTCGCGCTGGCTGCTCCAGATCACGGAGCTGATCCGCAGGTAATCCGAGCGGGCGCTTAGGTCCGGTATTTGGAAGCCGGTCTCGAACGTGCCCATCTTGCCGGTCTGGTTCTCGCGGGCCAGGAACCTGAGTTGGTAATCGCCGGGTGGCAGGGTGAACCCGGTGTCGTACTGGAAGCTGCGGCGGCCGAGCTGCGCGGTGCTGGCCTCGTCGAGCTTGACGCGAATGCCGTCGCGGACACTGGCCACCAGCTTGCCCTTAGAGTCGCGCACCTGCCCGATGAAATCGAACTCGGTGACCCCGCTCCCTCCTTTCTTCCTCGCCAGCACAATCTCCGAACCCGGTATCTTCACGGCCACGGGAACGAAGTAGCGGTCGCGGCTCAGGCGGAAGTAGTCGGTCTCGAGCGCCAGCGGCAGATCCGTCACCGGGTCGCCGAGCATGAGGGCCTGCTCGAGCTGGCTCTCTTTGTCGGCCTCGGTAAAGCTGCCGAAGGCCTTCGGGGCGAAGTAGCCGCTGCGGTAATCGAGCCGGGCCTGCGGCTGGCTGGCCAGCTTGATTTGAATGCGACGATAGCGGCCGTCGTTGGCCGGGTTCGTACTGTAGTAGCCCAGGATGTAGTAGCTGCGGATATCGTTCTGCGCCTCGGTTATGCCTTGCGCCAGGTCGTTGTTGTCCAGGAAGGCTCTGCCGCCGGTGTCCGCGGCGAGCGAGACCAGCGTCTCCTGCTGGTCGTTGAAGCGGGAACGGAGCTGGTTCTGCGCGCCGCCGGTGAAAATGCCAGTGCCGCGCGGGGCGGCCTGGTCGGCGCCGCCGGCGGGCGCCGTAGCCACCAGCCCGCGCGCGTCGATCGGATAGAAGGACACGTTGGCGCGCACCGCGGCGTTCACCGTCGAGCGCAACTGCGACTGGTTCTCCACGCCGGTCTTGCCCACGCCGCTCGAGAAGTAGACCAGCGCCTTCTTCTCGGCCAGGCCCGCCAGCATCCGGGCCGCGGATTCCAGCGCGCTCAGCTTGCGGTCCGTGTTGAAGATGTTGAACTCGGTCTCGTCGGCGGTGAAGGCCGCGCCGGTGTCCGCGCCGCTGGTGCTGTCTCCGGTGTCGCCCTCGACAGCCAGGTCGCTGGCTTCACCCACGCGCAGCCCGCGAATGACGGTGGCGAGCTGCTGGCGGTCGGCGGTGAAGTCCTGCAACACGCGGAGCTGGGTGCTGAAAGACATGATGGCGACCAGGTCCGACGCGGTCATCTGGCGGTCGAGGAACCGCAGGGCGGCGGTCTGCGCGCGAATCTGGTCGGCCGGCGGCATTGAAGACTGGTCGAAGAAGAGCACCATCAGCCGGCGATCCTGGTAACGGACCGGCGTCCCAGCGGCGGGCGCGATTGCTTGTGGTCGCACCGGAACAGGCCTGGCCGCCAGCGCCGGCTGGACCGGCGGCAGGATGTCCGTCGAGAGCTGCTGGAATTCGAAGACGGATACGGTCTGCGGCTTGCCATCCTCCAGCACGGTGAACTCGCTCTTCTGGAGGCCGTGGACGTCCCGGCCGGAGCGGTCGCGGACGAATACGTCCACGACCACCAGGTTGGCGCCGGCGCGGAAGACCACATTCGGCTGTTGCGCCGGGGCCGCCAGTGCCAGTACAACCGGCACAAGGTATCGCAAGCTCGCGCGCATAGGGCTAAAACCGGAGCCGGGTCGTCAGCGTGATCGTGCGCATGGACTGCGTCGCGGTTGGCAAGCCGTAGTTCGAAGCGTTGACCACCGTCGCCAGACCCGTGTAGCTGACGTGGTTGGTGAAGTTCTGGCTGTCGGCGCGAAACTCCAAGCGCCGGCGCTCGTCGAGCTGTATCGAGCGGCCCAAAGAGAGACTCAGGGAAAGCCGCGTGGGGCCGGGAATCGTGTTGCGCCCGGCGTCGCCGTAGCGGCCGGACGGCGGAATGGCGAACGCGGCCAGATTGAAGAAGCCCGTGCCGGAGATCACCGGCGCGCCAGTCGCATCGGCGCGCCCGCTGCCGATGGCCCCGGTCCCGCCGGTGTCGGCCTGGTTGCCCAGCACGCGCGCCGTGAACGGCGTGCCGGAGGCGGCGGTGAGTCCGCCGCTGAGCGTCCAGTCCTTGAGCAAGCGCGTGGCCCAGCGCGAGTTCCGGAGCAGGCCCTTGGCCTCGTCGAACGGCGAAGCGAAGTTGTAGAACAGGTTGAGCGTGTGGCGCTGGTCGAAGCTCGACAGACCGCGCTCGGCCGTCAGGTCCTGATCGTTCTGCGCCACCACCGCGGCGCCGCCGCCCAGGGTCGAGGCGTTGTCGATGGATTTCGAGAACGTATAGAGCGCGTTGAAAGAGACGTTCCTCGAAAAGCGCCGCGTCACGCGCAACTGCGCCGCGTGGTAGATCGAGTTGCCGTCGGAGCTGTCGAACGTGAAGCCGACGGCGTCCCCGATGCGGCGCCGGTCGTCGGCCGTCAGGGGCGAGCCCGGCGCGGCGCGGTTCGGCATGCGCTCGATGTCCAGGCGCGTGCCCTTGGTCCCCAGGTAGCCGGCTTCGATGACCAAGGAGTGGGGCAGGCTCTGCTGGATGGCCACGTTCCAGGTCTGCGCGTAGCCCACCCGGTAGTGGCGATCCACGGCATAGCTGTTGGTGATGGTCTGCGTGGGCGAGGCGGCCAGACCGTCGGCCAGCGTCAGCGTCCGCGAGAGGCTGGTTGTCAGCGTGGCGGTGTTCGCAAACGGCGGCTGAGCGGCCAGCCGCGCGGGGAACTGGCTGTAGACCGAGCCGTTCTGGTAGATGCCGTAGCCCAGGCGTATCTGCAACTGCCGCTTGGGGAACGGCCGCCAGGCCAGGCCCGCGCGCGGGGAGAAGTTGTTCTTGTCCGGGTCGATCAGGCCGTCCGGGAACCGGCCCGAGTAAGGCCCGACGCTGTCGGGGACGACCACCGCTACGCCCGTGAACCCTGGCGCGATGTCGAGGTTCGACATGTGGTTGTACTTCTCGCGGAACGGAGTGAAGAACTCGTAACGCAGGCCCAGGTTAAGCGTCAGATTGGAGCGCATGCGCCAGTCGTCCTGCGCGTACCCGCTGTAGACGGAGGCGCGGAAATACGTGCTCGAGTCGCCGAAACGCACTGAGCTGGATTGCGGCAGGCCCAGCAGAAAGTCGGCGAAATCGAAGCCGGTCGAGGCGATGGGCTGGCCCTGCGCGTCGAAGGCGCTCGTGGCCAGGCCGCTGAAGACGAAGCTGCCGCGCGCGTTCTGGTCCGTGCGCGTGTTGAGTTGCATGCGTCGGTACTCCGCGCCCAGCGTGACGGTGTGCTGGCCGCGCACCAGCGTGACGCCGTCGCTCACCCCAGCCGTCTGGTTGCGCTGAAGCGCCGGGCTGGCGTCGCTAAGGCCGCCGAAGTTCGTGAAGGAGAGGTTCGGAGGACCGTAGTTGATCGGTTCGTTCGAGACGCCGTTGATTCCCAGGGCCGCAGCGACGTTCTCCCCATAGGCGAAGAACGGCACCGTCTCGCTCCGGTTGCGGCTGAAGCTCAGGCGCAGCGCGTTGATGGTGTGCGCCGTCAGGTTGCGTGTCCAGCCCGCGCTCAAGGTGCTACCCAGGCCATCGCTGCTGTCGCGAAACCCGTACAACTGGATGCTCCGGCCGTTCCGGGCCTGCACGTTCAGGTTCATATCGAAGCGGTCCTTCTGCGACAGGCTGTGGTTCAGCCGCAGGCCCAGGTTGTTGCTGTTGTTGGACGCCGAGGTGACCAGTTGGTAGTTCTGCACCTGCCCCGGCTGGTTAGGCAGCGGAATGAACTTCAGCAGGCCCCGCGCCACCGGGTCGATGCGGTTGGCGGGGATCAGGTTGCCGGGGAAGGGCAGTTGGTTGGTGGGGTCGAAGATCTGTACCGGGCCGCGAACCGAAGCTTGCGAGAAATCGCCGTTCCGCTCGTCCCCGCTTGGCAGCGTGCTCACGGCGTTGTAGGGGGTCCGGGAGCGCGTGCCGAAGTAGCTCAGGAAGAAGAAGGTCCGGTCGCTCTGGAGGAGCTTCGGAATCTTCAGCGCGCCGCCGGCCACCAGGCTGAAGCGGCTGGCGGCGTAAGAGGGCTTGGCGACCGTCTGCCCGGTCAGCGAAAACGGCCGGGCGTCGAAGGCGGAGTTACCGAGGGTGAAGGACGCCGCGCCGCGGATGCCGCCGCGGCCACGGCCGGCGCGATTGCCGAAGCTCGCGCCGCGGTCGGGCCCGCCCGGCCCGCCGCGGCCCCGTTGTCCCGGCCCGCCGAAGCCGCCCGGACCCATTGGGCCGCCGCCGAATCCGCCCGAACCCATGCCACCGCCCAAGCCAGGTCCTCTTCGGAGATGATCAGCGGTGGGGCGAGACGGATCACGAAATCGTGCGTCTCCTTGCACAGCAGCCCCAACTCCTTCAGCCG
>JBEKLW010000026.1:0-11704 GCA_050008815.1 Bryobacteraceae bacterium | reverse complement strand
TTTTCAAGGTCTGCCTGCGGGTCCAGCTCGGCCCGGGCGAGATGACGCAGAACTATCCCCTGTTCCTCTTCTGCGGCTTCCTGCCGTGGCTGCTGTTCCAGGACGTGGTCCAGCGTTCGGCCTCCTCGCTGCTCGAGCATCAGAACCTGATTACGAAGACCATCTTTCCGGCCGAGGTGGTCCCGGTGTCGATCTTCCTCTCCTCGCTGGTGAACCACCTCATCGCGCTCGCGCTGGTGCTGGGCGCGGTAGGCATCTGGGAAGGGCGTCTCAGCCCCATGGCGCTGTTCCTGCCGGTCTACATGTTGTTCCTGGGGCTGTTCGCGATCGGAGTGGCGTGGATCGTGTCCAGCCTGCACGTCTACTTGCGGGACACGGCGCAGGTGCTCTCGGTGGTGCTGACGTTCTGGTTCTGGTTCACGCCGATCTTCATCACCGAAGACCGCTACCCGCGCCGGCTTCACTTCCTGATTTCGGCGAACCCGCTGGCGCTGGTGGTGCGCGCCTATCGCGAGCGGCTGCTGACGGCGCGCTGGCCGCGCCCGGGCGAGCTGGCGACGATCGCCGCCTTCGGCGTGGTCGCTTTCGTCGCGGGCGGGCTGTTCTTCCGCCACCTCAAGCGCGGCTTCGCCGACGTGCTCTGAGGTGCCAGCCCCTGGCAGAGCCGCGCGCGTCAGCGAGCGGAGCAGTTTGCGTCTGTGAGAGCGAAAAGCTCCGCTCCCTAACGGTCACGGCCCGTCTAGAAGCCGGACGTCGTTGACCGAGCCGCGCGCGGAAGCAGACGGTCGGGCGCTGACCGCGGGAACGCGCCCTGCGGCGCAGCGGCGGGACGGTAGGCGACACGCGACCGCGGCGTTGCGCGGTCGTGAAAGAATTCGCACCTACTTGGTCTTCGGCTTCTCGGCGTCCTTCTTCGTCGCTTTGGGCGGCTTGGGTTGCACTCGCAGGAAGGGCACAGTCAGAGGCGGCAATCCCATTCGCTGGACGCTTTCCTGAAGGTACTCGCGGAAGTAGGGCCAGCAGTTGAAAATCACGTTTCCGTCCTTGAACGCCTTCACCAGCTCAGCCGACGGCTCAAACCCTTCCCGAAGCTCGTAGTCCACCGCATAGGTGCACTCAAGGCTGATTACCGTCTCCCTTTGTGCGGGCTTCTTACTCTCTGCCGGCTGCGCCACCATCTCGCCCGCTATGCGGAAATCGACTTCCACCCGCAGCTTCCCCTTGGGGGCCTCGACAGTCCGAGACTTCACCGTCACCGTGATGACAACCGGTCCCCTCAGAACCTCGTCGACCGGCTGACTGGCCATCTTGCTGCGGGAAAGGCGAACAGCGCAGATCGCAGCGTTGCGCTGGACCTCGAAGGCCAGCGCCATCTCTTCTTGTGTCTGCTCAATCGTAATCGAATTCATGCCGCGTATTCCCGTCGTTCCAGCCCTTCGACATGTTTCTGCTTTGCCCAGACGGAGAGGTTAAGATCGCTGAACGCGAACTGGATCTCCGACGCAACCTTCCAAGGGCCGCTCCTGCATGGCATCTCGAATGGATCAGCCCACTGCTGAAGCAATGTCGTTTGGTCCTGGTGGGCCATCTGCGGTTGCGCGCTCAGTTTCACCTCAGCGCCGAGCGCGTAGACAACTTCAGCGAACGTGCGGATGGTCATGTTGGCCTTGCCGCTCAGAAGCTGCGTCACCCAGGCTCGGGACTTCCCGAGTTGGCGCGCCAACTGCGCCTTATTCGTCTTCTGCTTCTTCAGCAACCCCGCCACAAGTTCCGCAGCGTCCGCAACCAGACCTTCTTTGGCATAGAGTCTCCGGTATTCCGGGTCTTCCATCAAGATCTCATGCCGTGTCTTCATATTCCCTTCTCCCTGAGAAACCGGGGCCCGTTTACTCTTGGTCCTCCTTGAGAATCCTCCGGGCGCGCCCTATCTCTTCTTTCGGCGCCTTGTCTTTCTTCTTGTAGAAGCCGTGTGTGATGAGGATGAGGCCGCGCTCACTGGCATAGGCGTAGGGCATCCGAATTTGGAAGGACTTGAACTCGAAGAGGCCCTTATCCAGCACGCCGGACTTCTCGTCGTTGGCAATGCGGCCATGGTCGGCAAGCAACCGGAAAAGGTTGTCGAGTTTCGCCTTGTCTTCTAGCGAGAGCGCGTCATAGAACTCGGCACCTGGGGACTGCCCGCTCTTCAACCGGGCGAAGGCGATGGTGAATACCTGGCCCCTGTACGCCGTGACACGTTCCATCCCTCACCCCCACTATGTTAAGCTATGACTTAACACAAAACAAGCCCCCATCGCCTCGATTTCGCCAGAGTCCGAAGCTAATCTGGATGATAAGTCTTTACTGTGCAATGACATACACAAAAACAAGCTGTGCTGCAGATTCCTCCCGAAGACCGTGGACGGGTCCGGCGACACGCTCTGGAACTCGGCGTGGAGGGCGGTCCGGTCCCGCTTGAAGGGGCGGCGGGACCATCATCAGCAGCGAGCAGAAACACCCGGACTCCGCAAACCACTCTCGAGACTGGAGTCGCCGGTGGCACCAGCGAAGCCACACCTTTCGCCAGAACCGCAAGCCCGAGCACGGAGTCGCAGACAGCACGGCCTGAGGTGGGCAGTGGGCGGTAAATGAGCTGAACCGCGCATAGGGACCGATAAACGCGCAAGTGCAGATCGACTGCGGCTGGGCTCTGTCAGGGCCGAAGCGGAGCGGTACCGGAACCCACAGCCCGATCAACCGTCCGGAGACGTGCTAGGCGAGCCTGACTGGCCACCGCACCGCGGGCTGCCGACGGCCGCGTCGGACAGCGGCTGACGCGGCGCTAGCCGCGCAGCATGGCGCCTTCTCCGCAGGAGCGGCCCCGTGTCCAACCCGGCCGCCCGCAATCCCTCCCGCGCGCCAGGGCATCCACGAATTACACTGGGAGCAGTGTCGGCGAAGAAACTGACGGCGCACGTCAAGGCTGCGGGTTGAGCGTCTAAACTGAGTCCAAAGGTTTTGGACCAAGTGCTCAGCCGCGTCCCGTGCGTGGCCAATGAGAACGTGTTGGTAGGGTTTGAGACGGCCGACGATGCCGGCGTCTACAAGCTTACGCCGGAGTGTGCCTTGGTCGAGACGGTGGACTTCTTCACTCCCATCGTGGACGATGCGCGCACCTTCGGCGCCATCGCCGCCGCCAACGCGCTGAGCGACGTGTACGCCATGGGCGGGCGGCCCGTCTGCTCACTCGCCATCGTCGCTTACCCGGGCGAGGGCGACCTGGACGACCTGGTGGAGATCCTCCAGGGCGGCGCGGAGAAGATGCTCGAGGCCGGCTGCGCGGTCATCGGCGGGCACAGCGTAGCCGACGACGAGATCAAGTTCGGGTACGCCGTTACCGGGGTGATCGACCCGGGGCGGGTGGTGCGGAATTCCGGCGCCCGCCCCGGCGACGCACTGGTGCTCACCAAGCGCATTGGCACGGGCGTCATCTCAACGGCGCTCAAGCGCGGCATCGCCGAGGCGGGCGACGTCGAGGCGTCCATCCGCTCCATGCTTGCCTTGAACCGGGAAGCGGCCGAAGCCATGCTGGCCTGCGGCGTACACGCCTGCACGGACGTGACCGGCTTCGGCCTGATCGGGCACGGGCGCGAGCTGGCCCTGGCCAGCGGCGTCACGCTCGCGATCGAGGTTGCCCAGGTCGGGCTTCTGCCCGGCGCTCTCAACTACGCGCGGCGCGGCGCCGTCCCGGGCGGGCTCAAGAACAACCGCGAATTCGCTTCCTGCGCCGTCGAAGCCATCCGCACGCTTCCCGCGGAACTCGACGACCTGCTGTACGATCCGCAGACCTCCGGTGGCCTGCTCATTGCGCTCCCCGAGAGCGCGGCGGAGGCGCTCCTGGCCCGGGTTGCCGGCGCCTGCCGGATTGGCCGCGTGCTCGAGCGCGCGGAAAAGCTCATCCGAATCCTATGAACCCGCTCATCGTCGCACTTGATTTTGAGTCCGTGGACCAGGCGCGCGCCTTGGTCGACCGGCTCGGTGACCGCATCTCGTTTTATAAGGTGGGGATGGAACTCTACGCCGCCGCGGGCATGGAATTCGTGCGCGAGCTAGCCGGCCTCGGGAATAATGTGTTCCTGGACCTCAAGCTCTACGACATTCCAGAGACGGTCAAGCGCGCCGTGGCCCAAATCTCTTCCGCCGGCGTCCGTTTCACCACCGTCCACGGTAGTGGGAGCGTGATGCGGGCCGCGGTGGAGGGCCGGGGCGATTCAACCTTAAAGCTGCTCGCCGTGACCGTGCTCACCAGCTTCGACCAGGACGATCTGACCGACCTGGGCTATGCCTGCCCCCTCACTGATCTGGTGGCGTTGAGGGTCAGGAAGGCCATCGAGTGCGGCATCGACGGGATTGTCTGCTCGCCGCTGGAGGCGCGGACGGTGCGCCAGATTGCCGGCCCGGGCGCCATCCTAGTGACACCGGGCGTGCGCTCGGCCGGAGTGGGGAAGGGCGATCAGAAGCGGGTCGCGACTCCCTCTGAAGCGTTGCGCGACGGGGCGGACTACCTGATCATCGGCCGGCAGATCACGCGCGCGGAAGACCCGGCGGCAGAGGCCGAGCGGCTGCTCGCGGACATCCACGAACGCTGACCTGAGGGCGCCCTATTCGCCCGGCTCGGTTACGGCGATCATCACCGGCTGCGAGGACCGGCCATCAACCGAGATAACCACGGGGATCTCGACGCCAGGCTCGAGCAGCGACGAAAGGGCCGTCTCGAATTGGTGCAGCTCCGCATGCTCGGCCACGGGCTGCGCGGCCGAGGCGATCCGATGATCGATTCCGCCGATGGTCAGCTTGACGCGCTCCGCTGCCACCTCCGCGCCAGCCTCGCCGGCGTGGGAAGCCACCACCACGAGGCGGTGGCCGGGGCGCGCCGGGTGCGTCACGTCAACCACGGTGTCGCCGTCGACAATGGCGACGATCACCGGCGGCGCCGTATCGATCCGGACGAACACGGGCGGGATGGGAACGTCTCCGGCCTGCAACCGCACAATCGCGGGGCCGGGCGGGAGATCCTCCGGGACCTGGAAGGTCAGGTTGTTGTTCTCAAGTGAGACGATCTGGGCCGGGCGATCGTTAAGGGTCAGCGTCAAGGACGCCGCCGTTACCTCGGCCGGAAGGTTCGCTACCGTCATGATGGCGGTGGCGCCCGGGTAGATGGGCGCCTGGGCGATCGTAGCGTTGACAACGTCGGAATTGAGCGTTGGGCTGCCCGCCGGCGCCTGAACTTGGAAGCCGGAGGGCAGGGAAGCCATCTGGAATCCCGAGACCGCGCTAACCAGTGTGAGCGCTTGCGGGGCGTTCGGCATCACATAGACATTGGCCCGGGCCAGCGTCGGGCTGACCACCCAGAGGTCCTTGACGACGACATCGCTAGAGCCGAAGCCCACCCGGGTCTGGCCCGGGACGAACGTCACATTGGTCGCGCTTATCTCGATCATCGCCTCGACGCCTGCGCTCAGCGTGTTCGCCGACAGCGCGATCACGGGCGCCTCGGTCGGACCGTGGTCGTAAGTATAGGTCGCCGGGGCCGCATCCGCGAACAGGGAGCTCTGCCCATCGTCGCTTAGCGCGACGATGCGGGCTACGTAATTCAGCGGCGCCGGTGGCGGTGCCACGACGATGGCGCCGGCCTCCGGATCCCGACTCAGCACCGTGGCGGCCTCACCGTCGAACAAGATGCGCGTGTCGGGGTTGAAATTCGAGCCGCTGACCGTCACGACCGGGTCACCGTTGGCATCCTGGCCCGGCGTAACCGAAGCAATCGATGGCGGCCGCTGTCCGACCAGCGTTAAGGCCGAAGGCAAGATGTACAACTCGTCGTCGGTCGTGAAGACCAGGTGGCGCGGCCCAGGGCCCGCAAACAGCAGGAAGCGGAAGTCCACCTCCAGGAAGCGCGGATCGTAGGTGTAGGCGCGTACACCGTCCGGCGGTATCATGACGCCTGTGCCGCCCAGCACACTCACGTCCAGGCCAGGACGCGGCTCGGTGCCCGCCATCAGGCCGACGCCCCAGGCCACCAGCAAGAACCGGGAGGGCTGGTTCAGGCTGAGGTAAGCCGGCTTGACAGTCACCGCACCGGGAAAGCTGTAGGTGGTGACGTCATAGAGCGCGAGAGGGCCGCGTGGCTCCACCGCGAAGCTGACGTCGGGGGTCGTCTCGGCCGCCTTGACCGTCACGAACGTGGCCTCCCCCCAGTTCCGCGTGCCGGGGTAAAAGACGGTCTGGAACACTCCGCCAGCCGGAATCGGGTCGCCGTTGGCATCCACCGGCAGAACGATGTCTGCCGGACCGAGGCCCGATTGCGCCGGCGGCGGCAGCGCATGCGCGTACACTACGTAGCTGCTGGGCCGCAAACCGTCGATGCGGAAGGCGCCATCTGGGTCCGTGAGCGCGCTCACTGCCTGCCCCGTGTTCGTCAACGCCACCACCGAGGCCAGGTGAACGCCCTCGCCCGAGAGCGTCACCCGCCCGGAGATGCTGCCGTAAGCGTTCGTGAATTCCGGAGTCGGATAGAGCAGGGAAATCGCGGCGACATCGTCGGCTCCGAGCGGGCTGGCCTTAGTGCTCGCCCGGGTGACATCGGTTGACATCACACTCGAGGTGAAAGTGTGCTGAAGCCCCAGCGCGTGCCCGAGTTCATGCACCGCCGTTAGGAAGAAGCCGGAGCTGTAAGTGGGCTGCGGCGAAATGTCGGTGCTCAGTATTAGGACCGACTCGACGATGGGAATGAATGGACCGCCCGGTCCTTCCTTCACTTCCGCGCGCGCGGTCGGCCCGCCCATGGCCAGGAGGCCGGGCGGCATCTCGGCGAAACTGACCTCGATGCGTGGCGTGGTTTCCGGCGTCTCCGGCTCGAAGAGCCCTCCATAAGCCACCCGCAGGGCCGAAGTCCCGACGCTGTTCCAGGTCTCCCCGGCCAGCCGCAATTGGCTGAGGGCCGCCGTAAA
Source organism: Bryobacteraceae bacterium (assembly GCA_050008815.1). Taxonomy (GTDB): domain Bacteria; phylum Acidobacteriota; class Terriglobia; order Bryobacterales; family Bryobacteraceae; genus JBEKLJ01. Next base: position 4,715 of record JBEKLW010000026.1, on the reverse strand, counting down.
GCTGTCGCCCTCATACACCTTGGTGGGCCCGCCGGGCTCGACGTAATAGTAGACCGTGTTGTGGATCTGGGCGCTGAGGTCGAACTTCTCGAGAATGGGGACGAACGGTCCGGTGCGGCCCGCATAGTGGACGAAGTGGTAGTAGGCCGAGGCGCTGGCGGCGAAGACCGCCATCGCCACCGTGATGGCGGCGAGCCGCAAGATGCTCCGCCGGGGCCTCGTCACCGCGTGCCTCCTGGCGTCAGTGTCCGCGTCACCCGTGCCCGGAAGTCCTTCAGCCGGAAGCGTATAGCCTGGTCACGGACCGTCTGGCCGGCCGCGTCGAGCATCAGCTCGGAGGTGCCTGGCCGAAATGCGACCGCCTCGCCGCTGGCGTCGCGCTGGACGTCGAAGACGCCCTGCGAAAGCCCGATGACGTGGTTCAGGCCGCTCGGCCCTCTCCACAGGAACAGAAGGTAGTCGGAGCCTGGCGCCAGCTTGGGGGCGCCGGAGAAGGTCTGCCGGAGCGCGCCCAGGCTGCCGCCGGGGACCACGATATCCATTACCGCGGCCTCGGCTCCCTTCCAGCGGCCCGAGACCTCGACCCGGTAGTGGGTGTAAATCAGCGAGCCCTGCCGGGTGGCGTACGAGGTGGTCACCCGCCCGCGCACGATGGCCGTGGACTTCTGGATCATGTCGTCCAGGCTCAGGCTCTCCAGGGTGGCGGCCTGGAGCCCGATGCCCAGCAGCAGTGTCGCTAGTAGGGTAACGATGCCACGCCTCATGGTAGTAGCCAGCTTCTGTTAAGCAGTTCGCCTGCCAGTGGGTCAGCCCTGTGGAATCAACGATCCCGGCCGGCTGCGCCGGCCGGGATCGTGTTGGGCCGACACAACCGTTGGGACACAATCGCCCGCCGGCGGGCACCCTGCCTGAAAGCCAAGCTCAGGATTCCTCGGCTGCCCCCTGGTCCCGCACAATCAGCAGGGGAACGTCCACGGCATGACGTACTGTATTAATTGTCTGCCCGAACACGATGTCTTGCAAGCCCTTATGCCCATGCGCCCCCATGATGAGCAGGTCCGGCTTGAGCTGCTGGGCGAAGCGGACGATCTCGGTCTTGGGGTCGCCGGAGTGCGCCACGGCCACCTCCACCTCGATGCCCTGGGCGCGCAGCCCGGCCAGGATCTCCCCCAGGTAGGTGGCGCCGGCCTCGACCTCGGCCGTGGAGGCCTCCGCCCCGTAGATCTGGCTCGTAACCCCTTCTTCCACGTGCAGCAAGTAAATCCTGGAGCGGTAGGCCCGCGCCAGCGCCGCCGCGTGCGCTACCGCCGCCCGGTCGCGCTCGCTGTGGTCGAGGGGCACCAGAATGGTGTGGTAGTGAAGCGGCCGGACGCCCGCCGGGGCGGCCTCCGGCCAGGCAATCGCCGCCCGGCCTTTGTGCCGGAGCCAGCGCGGCAGCCAGGGTTCGAAGATCATCCAGGCCAGCAGTACCAGCAAGCCTATCACCACCGGCTCGACCAGCATCATCACCAGGTCGCGATATGCTCCGGCCGTTGCCAGCCACTCGGCCAGCGTGAGATACACCAGCCGGGCGTTGAGCGCGATGATGATGGCCGCGATGAGCCACGCCAGGGCCTGCAGCCAGCCACGGCTGGCGAAGGCGCCCATCCGCCTGCGGTCGCTGGTGAAGTGAATCAGGGGGACGACCGCGAAGGGCAACTGCATGCTCAGGATCACCTGGCTGAGAATGAGCAGCCGGAACATGCCGTGCTCGCCCGCCAGGTAAACCACGATGGCCGCGGGCACGATTGCCAGGCCGCGGGTGAGCAGCCGCCGCAGCCACGGCCGCATGCGAATGGCGAGGAACCCCTCCATGACGATCTGGCCGGCCATGGTGCCGGTCATCGTCGAGGACTGGCCGGAGCAGAGCAGGGCCACCGCAAACAGGACCGCGGCCAGCGTGGTTCCGAGCAGCGGCGTGAGCATCTGGTAGGCCTGCGCGATCTGGGTGACACGGATGCGCTGCTCGAAGAACACGGCCCCCGCCACCACCAGGATGGCCGCGTTGACGAGCATGGCCCCATTCAAGGCCACCAGCGAGTCAATCAGGTTGAACCGGCAGGCGGAGCGCTTCTCCCGGTCGCCCGCGCCGATGCGCCGCGTCTGCACCAGTGCCGAGTGCAGGTAAAGGTTGTGCGGCATCACCGTGGCCCCCAGGATGCCGATGGCCACATAGAGGCCCTCGTGGCCGCCCAACCGGGGGATCAGGCCGCTGGCCACCGCCGCGACGCTGGGCTTCGCCAGAAGGATCTCCAGCAGGAAGCAGACCGCCATGACCGCGATCAGGCTCAGCACGAAACCTTCGATGATGCGAATCCCGAAGCGCGTCAGCCAAAGCAGCAGCAGAATGTCGAGCGAGGTCACGAGCACGCCCGCCAGCACCGGGATGCCGAACAGCAGGTTCAAGCCGATGGCAGCCCCTAGGACCTCGGCCAGGTCGCAGGCCGCGATGGCGATCTCGCACAGCACCCACAGGGTCAAACTGACCGGTCGAGGGTAGGCCTCGCGGCAGGCCTGCGCCAGGTCGCGCTGGCCGGCGATGCCCAGCCGCGCCGAGAGCGTCTGGAGCACGATGGCCATCAGGTTGGACATCACCAGGACCCAGAGCAACTGGTAGCCGAAGCGGGCGCCGCCCTCCAGGTCCGTGGCCCAGTTGCCGGGGTCCATGTAGCCCACGCTGACCAGGTAGGCTGGGCCGGCGAAGGCGAACATCCGGCGCCAGATCGAGACCTGAGACGTGCCGACACTGGCGTGTACTTCGGGCAGGGAAGGCGGTCTGCCAGGAAAGCGTCCGGTGTCGCTCATGGGCCTGACCTATAGTGTAAAACCGGGGACCGTAACAATCTGCCCCTTTTCTCTCAGAGCCAGCCAACGGCCCGCGCCAGCGGCGAGCCCGCGGCCAGGTGATCGCTGGTAGCTGGTAGCTGGAAGCTGATAGCTGTCTGCTGTAACTATCGAGGTTTCAATGTATAACGCAGAATACATCATCTTTTCGTTTTGATTCGGCGCTATGGCTCAATTCCAGCGCGGTGGTGGTTTTCGGCCACCTGCGAGACTCGTCGCCTGCTGATAAGCTTCGTATTATCAACGCCTTGCTGTTTGGAACCCCGAGTGCCCGTATCAGCGTGGAGTAGTAGGAGGACTGCCATGAGACGGGCGCTGGTGAAGTTGCTGGTGATCGGAATCGTGGTAGCGGGTCTGGCCTGGGCGCAGGATGACGATGAGGGGCCGGGCCGCGGGGTGGCACGCATCAGCCTTATTAATGGCGACGTCTCGGTGCGGCGCGGCGACTCGGGCGACTGGGTGGCGGCCGCCAGCAACGCACCGCTAGTCATGAATGACCGCGTTCTCACCGCGGCTAACTCGCGCGCCGAAGTGCAATTCGACTGGGCGACTTTCGTGCGGATGGCCCCGGACACCGAGATTCGCCTGTCGGATCTGGAGAACAACCGCTACCAGGTGCAACTGGCGCGTGGGATGGTGACACTGCGGGTGGCGCGCGACACGAACGGGGAGATGGAGGTCGACACGCCCAACGTCTCCATTCGTCCCACCAAGCCCGGCACGTACCGCATCACGGTTCGCGAGGATGGGCAGTCCGAGGTCACGGTGCGCTCGGGTGAAGTCGATGCCTCGACGCCGCGCGGCGTCGAGCACGTTCGCTCCGGCAAGACCCTGCTGGTGCGGGGGAACGTTTCCGATCCAGAGTACCAGGTTGTGCGAGCCATTGACCCGGATGAGTGGGACCACTGGAACGAGGAGCGCGACCGCCGCATCGAGCACGCGCAGTCCTATGAGTACGTGAACCACGACATTTACGGCGCCGAGGACCTGGACGACTACGGCCAGTGGGTCTCAGTTGAGCCCTATGGCATGGTCTGGAGCCCGTACGGAGTCGGCGTGGACTGGGCGCCCTACCGTTACGGCCACTGGTCCTGGATTGACTGGTACGGCTGGAGTTGGATGAGCTACGACCCCTGGGGCTGGGCGCCATACCACTATGGACGCTGGTTCTGGGGCGGGGGATATGGCTGGTGCTGGTTCCCGGGACCCAGGTATGGTCACCACTACTGGCGGCCGGGCCTGGTGGCCTTTGTGGGCATCGGCCACGGTGGGGGCCGCTTCGGGATGGGCCTCGGCTCGATCGGTTGGGTGCCGCTGGCGCCCTACGAACGTTACCAGCCGTGGTACGGGCGGCACGGGTACGGGGCCCGTGGCGGGTTCAACGGCAACGACATTGTCAACAACGTCAACATCACCAACATTTACCGCAACTCGCGGGTGGCCAACGGCGTGACCGCGGTGGATAGCGATGCCTTCGCCCGCGGGCGCGCCGGAGCGCCGGTCCGCGTCAGGGAGGCCCTGGTGCAAAACAGCTCCCTTCTGCGCGGAGGGGCGCCTGTGGCCCCAGTTACTGAGAGCCTTCGGTATAGCGACCGCCGGGTCTCTCCAGCGGTTCCGCGGGTGACTCAGGAACGGCAGTTCTACACACGCCGGCAGCCGGCGCGGGTCGAGCAAGTGCCCTTCCAAACGCAGCGGCGGAACATGCAGCAGGCCGTCGAGCGCACCTTTGGTGGCCGGACTGACCAGCGCGCGGGCGGCGCGGGCGGCGGGCAGTCAGCGCAGGGTCCGGCGCTCCGGTCTTCGACGGCGGCCGAGCGCGGCGGGACCGCCAC
>JBEKLW010000259.1:0-4713 GCA_050008815.1 Bryobacteraceae bacterium | reverse complement strand
AGTGCCCGCGCTACGGCGAGCGCCGGCTGCACCCGAAGGGTGGAGGTCGCATCCCAGTGCACCACCCCCGTCGCCTGAGTTCGTGCCCGCCACGCGTTCCTACGGACGGATTACGGGCCGCCCGCTCTTTGTGGGCCGGCGATGGGCGAGCCGGGCTATATTGGTCCTTCACATGAGAATCACGGCGAAAGCGCCTTGCCGCGTGGACCTGGCGGGCGGCACCCTGGACATCTGGCCGCTGTACCTCTACCACCCCGGCGCCGTTACGGTGAACTTCGCCGTGGACCGGTACGCGAGCTGCGTGCTCGAGACGCGCGACGACGGCAGAATCGCGCTCAGCTCCCAGGACCTTCACCGCGAGGAGACGTTCGATTCCCGCGACACGCTCGCCGCCGCGTCGAACTACAGGCTGCCACTGCTGGCCTGCGTGGTGCGCTTCTTCGCCCCCCGGACTGGTCTCACGCTCCGGACGCACTCGGAAGCGCCGGCGGGCGCCGGGATCTCCGGTTCCTCGGCGCTGATCATCGCCCTCGCCAGCGCGCTCAACCGGCTCACCGGCGCCGGGTACAGGCGCGAGAGAATCCGCGAGATCGCGCAGAACATCGAGGCGCAGATCATCCGTGTGCCGACCGGCTGCCAGGACTACTACCCCGCCCTGTACGGCGGCGTGAGCGCGATCGAGCTGCGCGTGGACGGCATCGTTCGGAAACCCATCCAGGTCGATTTGGACGACTTCAACCAGCGCCTGGTGCTGGCTTACACCGGCGTTCCCCGGGACTCTGGCATCAACAACTGGGAGGTGACCAAGGCCCACATCGACGGCGATCGCGGTGTGCGCCGCAACTTCGAGAGGATCGCGGCCATCGCGCGCGCCATGCGCGCCGCGCTGGAGCGGGCGGACTGGGCCGAGGCCGGCCGGCTGCTGGGCGAGGAGTGGGCGCATCGCCGCAAGAACGCCCCGGGCATCACGACGCCGCTCATCGACCGCCTGGTCGCCTCGACGCGGCGCGCGGGCGCCTTGGGCGCCAAGGTCTGCGGCGCGGGCGGCGGCGGCTGCGTGTTCTTCCTGGTCGAGCGCGGCGCCAGGGGGCGGGTCGAGCAGGTGATTGCGCGCGAGGGCGCCCAGGTGCTGCCCGTGCGCGTGGCCCCGGCAGGCATCCGGGTCCGGGCTGAGCCGGACCGGCCGCGGCGCCGTGCTAGAATGCTAGGTTAGTCCATTTAAGGAACCTTCTCGTAATGCGTATCCATATAACCCTCGCAATGGCATTCGCGTTGAGCGCCTGGGCGCAGTCGTCCAGCCAGCAGGCGCCCGGCGCTCCCAGCCCGGAACCCGTCCAGAAGCCGAAGGCGGCGGCCCAGGGAGCCGCCACGAGCGGCCAGCCCGCCTCCGCGCCGCGGACGGATAACAGAAGGGTTCAGACGATCACGATCCCCGCGGCCACCGTGGTGCCGATCATGGCCCTGCCGCCCGACACGCTGATTGGCACGGTGAACGGGCAGAAAGTAACGGCTGGTGAGCTCCAGGTGATCCTGCGATCGATGCCTCCGCAGGTCCAGCAACAGGCGCAGGCGGACCGGCGCAGATTCGTCGAGCAGTATGGCACGCTGCGCCAGTTGGCCGAGGAAGCCAGGAAGGTCAAGCTCGATCAGCAAAGCCCCTGGCGGGAGCAGATCGAGTACGCGATCATGCAGACCCTCTACCAGGCCATGATCACTCACAAGTTTGGAGAGATCTCGATTCCCGTCGAGGAGGTCCGCGCGGCCTACGAGGCCAGCAAGGACACTCGCCTCCAGGCGCGGGTGAAGTCCATCTACCTGGCTTTCAGCACCACGCCGGTCTCGCAGCCGGACTCCAGGGGCGAGCGGTTGCTCAGCGAGGCCGAGGCCAAGGCGAAGGCGGAAGACCTGGTGCGGCAGGCTCGGAGCGGCGCGGATTTCGTGGCGCTGGTCAAGAAGCACTCGAACGACCCAACTTCGGTGGCTAAGGACGGCGACCTCGGCTTTATCCGCAAGAGCGACCAGATCCCGGCCGAGCTGAGCAACGCCATCTTCAGCGCCAAGGTGGGCGAGATCGTCGGCCCGGTCCGGCAACCCAACGGCTTCTACATCTTCCGCATCGAGGAAATCGGCCCGCAGCCATTCGAGCAGGTCCAAGCTGCCATCACCAACGATCTGAAGAGCAAACGGCTAGGGGAATGGGTGAACACGGTCCAAAAGAGCCTCGATGTCCAGGTAGAGCTTCCGCCGTCCGGGGTCACCCTCACGCCGGCCCAGCCGGGCGCACCGGGGCAGCCGGCCACGCCGGCCCCGCCTGCTCCGCCGGCCGCGCCGGCGCCGAAATAGGCGCGCGCGATCTGGCTCGTGGCTTGTTGAGGCTACCGGCCCTGGCGGGCAAGCCAATCCGCGTTCGATTCCTGCCCGGTCTGCGGGTCCACCGCGGCCGGCTGGTCTGCGGCGGCACGCGCGGCGAGGAGGTCCACGCGGGGTCGTTCCTGCGGAAGCGCGAGATTGTCCTCTCCGCCGAACTGGCCGCGCAACCCCGGGAGCTGGCCCGCATTCTTCTTCATGAGCTGTTTCACTTCGCGTGGCTGCGGGTCGGGAACGGCTTGCGGCGGGCTTATGAGGAGCTGCTGAAGGGCGAGCTCGAGCGGCGCGCGCGCGGCGAGTTGGGTTGGTCCGCCGAGCGGAGCAAGCGGCGGCTCAGGCCGGGGGACATCCGCGGGAGGACGCGCCGCTGGCGCCAGTACGTCTGCGAGAGCTTCTGCGACTCGGCGGCTTGGCTGTATTCGGATCTCCGCCGGCACGAGGAATTCACGCTCGCTGCGCGGTTCCGCGAGCGGCGCCAGCGCTGGTTCGGCGCGGCGTTCGGGGCAGGGGAGATCTCGATATAATTGAGCTATAAGGCTTTGCTTCGACCCATCGGTTGGAGAGCAATCGGAATCGGAGTCCTGCTGCTGGCCGCCGGCTGCTCCTTGCCGGGGGGCCGGGAGTCGCGGGTTAAGCCGGCCGCCGCGCGCCGGGCCGCGCCCGACTTCGAGCTCAAGGATGGCGACGGCAAGACGGTTCGCCTTTCCAGCTACCACGGCAAGGTCGTCCTGTTGAACTTCTGGGCGACCTGGTGCGGCCCGTGCATGGTGGAGATCCCCTGGTTCATCGACTTCGAGCGCCGCTATAGGGAGCAGGGCTTCGCCGTGCTCGGGGTTTCGATGGACGAGAACGGCTGGCAGGCGGTGAAACCCTTCGTTTCCGAGGTTGGCATCAACTACCGCGTCGTGCTCGGCGACGCCACGGTGGCCCAGCTCTACGGAGGAGTCGACGCGCTGCCGACGACGTTCATCATCGACCGCGAGGGCCGGGTGGCCGCCATCCACCAGGGCCTCGTGAGTAAGAGCCAATACGAGAATGACCTCAGGGAACTCTTCGAGAATCCGCCGCGCTCGACTGGCGCTCGCGCTCCTGGCGTGCCAGCCGTGGCTGTGGGCGCAAGGTGACGCGTTGCTGACGGCGGAGCCGCCCCAGACGCTGATCGCCAAGCGTAACGGGAAGGCCGAGGCGCGCATCCGGCTGCGCCTTCGCCAGGGCTACCACGTCAACAGCAACACGCCGAACCAGGACTTCCTGATCCCGCTGCGGTTGAGTTGGGGGCCAGGCCCGCTGGCGCCGCTGGAGGTGATCTTCCCGAAGCCGGAGCAGCACAACTACTCTTTCTCTCCCAAGCTCGTCTCGGTTTTCACCGGGGAATTCCAGGTGGTGGCGCGCTTCAAGGTCGTCGCCGACGCGCCCGCGGGCCCGGGCATTCTGGTGGGCAAACTGAGCTACCAGGCCTGCAGCCAGGACACCTGCTACCGCCCGGCCACGCTCGAAGTGCGTCTCCCCTACGAGATCCGCTGACAGCCGATGGCCCCATGCGCCGCCTGATCATCCGCCCGGGAGCGATCGGCGACTGCATCCTGGCGCTGCCCGCCATGGACTTCCTGCGGTCGGACTACACGGAAGTCTGGGTGGCGCGGCCGAACGTGCCGCTCATCCGGTTCGCGGATTGCGTTGGGGCGATCCCGGATACCGGCCTCGACCTCGCCGGCATCCCCGGTTACGAGCCGCCGGGCGCTCTGATGGAGCGGCTGGCCTGGTTCGATTCGATCGTCTCCTGGTACGGCACGAAGCGGCCCGAGTTCCGGGAAGCGGTCTCCGGCCTGCCGTTCGCGTTTCTTGATGCTCTGCCGCCGGGCGGCCCACGCATCCACGCGGCGGATTTCTTCCTCGAGCAGGTTGGCGGCGCCGCGCCAGCCGTTCCGCGGATTGACTGCCCGCGCGCCCCTGGGGAGTACGTTGTGATTCAGCCCTTCTCAGGGAGCGCGAAGAAGAACTGGCCGCTCGAACGCTATCGGGAACTGGCCCATCGTCTGGACGCACGCGTCTGCTGGTGTGCCGGGCCGGAGGAACCACGCGATGGCGCCGTTCGTTTCGATGATCTCTACGAGCTAGCCTGCTGGCTGGCCGGGGCGCGGCTCTACCTGGGCAACGACTCCGGGATCGCGCACTTGGCCGCGGCGTCGGGAGCGCCGGTGCTGGCGCTCTTCGGCCCCAGTGACCCGGCCCTCTGGGCGCCGCGCGGCGAGCGCGTTCGGGTGGTCGCGACGCCGCGGCCGGGGGAGCCCATGGAGGCGATCGGCCTTGATCGGGTCCTGGCCGCCGCGCGGGAGATGCTCTAAT
>JBEKLW010000258.1:0-4715 GCA_050008815.1 Bryobacteraceae bacterium | reverse complement strand
ACTCATCGTCAGCGGCCGCTTCACGGGATACCTGATGTCACGCGAAACGGCGGCCAGGATCGGCCTGCCGCGCTCGAACGGGGCCATGCGCGCCGACGGGTGGTCGCGGATGCCGCTCATCCGCATGACCAACGTGAGCCTGCTGCCCGGAGAGCAGTCGCTGGAGGAGGTCTTCGAGGGTGACGCGATCTACCTGGAGACCAACCGAAGCTGGTCGATCGACGACCGGCGCTACAACTTCCAGTTCGGCTGTGAGATCGGCTGGGAGATTCGCGGGGGCAAGCGGGTGCGGATGTTGAAGAACCCCAGCTACACCGGCATCACGACCGAGTTCTGGAACTCCTGCGCGGCCATAGCCGGGCGCGAGCATTGGGTTTTGTGGGGAACGCCGAACTGCGGCAAGGGACAGCCGGAGCAGGTGATGGGGACGGGCCACGGCGCCAGCCCGGCGCGCTTCCGCCGCGTGAAGATCGGCGCGGCGTATTCGGGGTGAACCATGGCTGAATCCGAGCTGCTGTCGCGAGCGCAGTGCCGGGAGATCTTCGGCCGCGTCGAGCGCGCCGCCCTGGCGGCCGGGGCCGAAGAGGTCGAGGCGATGCTGGGCGCCACCCGCTCGGCGCTCACGCGCTTTGCCAACAACACCATTCACCAGAGCGTGGCCGACGAGCGGCGGTACGTGTCGATTCGCGCCCGCATCGGGGGCCGCACCGCGCGCGCCACCACCAACCGGCTGGAGGCGGACTCGCTTTCGGCCGCCGCCGCGTACGCCGTCGAGATCGCGCGCGCCGTGGAACCCGATCCCGAGCTCCTGCCGGTGGCCGAGCCCGCCGAGCATAGCGAGGTGGACCGCTACCGCCCATCGACGGCGCGCAGCACTCCCCAGGAGCGCGCGCGGGTTGTGGCCGAAGCGATCGCGCTGGTGCGGAAGGCCGACCAGACGGCGGCGGGCATCTACTCGGCCGGCCAATCCGTTGAGGCCATCCTGAACTCCCGCGGCCTGTTCTGCTACTACTTCGACACGCTCGCGCAGTTCTCGATCACGGCCATGGACCAGGACAGCTCGGGTTGGGCCAAGGCCAGCGCACCGGACTCGAACGATTTCGACGCGCTCGGGCTGGCGCGGAGAGCTTCCGAGCGGGCGGCGCTGTCGCGGCGCCCCCGGGAGCTCGCGCCCGGCCGCTACACCGTCATCCTGGAGCCCGCGGCCACCGGGGACTTGACCGGGCAGCTTTTCCCGGACTTCAGCGCCACGGCGATCCGCGACCAGCGCAGCTTCCTCACCGGCCGCATCGGCACGCAACTGTTCGGCGCGGCCGTCAACATCGCCGATGATGTCTGCCACCCGCTTCAGTGCGGGCCCCCGTTCGACGGGGAAGGGGTGCCGCGGCGGCGGCTCGCGCTAGTCGAGAAGGGCGTCGTGCGGGAGGTGGCTTACTCGCGCCAGGCGGCCCGCCGCGAAGCCGCCCGCCGCGCGTCTGTCTCCCCGACCGGACACGGCTTCCCCGTGCCGAACGAGCACGGCGAAGCCCCGGTGAACATCGTGATGGAGGGTGGCGGGCACGCACTCGAGGACCTGATCGCCTCTACCGGACGCGGAATCCTGGTCACGCGGCTGTGGTACATCCGCGAGGTCGACCCCTACCAGAAGATCATGACCGGCCTGACACGCGACGGCACGTTCCTCATCGAGGGCGGTCGGCTGGTCTGCGGACTCAGGAACCTGCGCTTCAACCAGAACCTGATCGAGCTGCTGAACAACGTCGAGGCCATGTCGCCGGCGGTGCGAACCTCGGGCGAGGAATCCTTCGACATGGTGGTTCCCGCGCTGAAAGTGCGGGAATTCAATTTCACCGACGTGACAAGATTCTGATTCCGCCTCGTAGGGGCCGCAAAGCATCAAGCGCCGCTACAAGGCGCGCTCGCAGCCGGCGCCGCGTTCGTGGCGCGGGCTTCAGCCTGCCGCCTCGACACTCATGTCGAGGGCTCCGCGCGCGTCAGCAGGCGGCTGGCCGTTAACCGTGCGGCAGGCCGGGCGTGCCGCAGCACGTTGCTGGTGAGAAATGCGGCCTAATCCAGCTTCACCGACTGCACCTGGATGGTGTCGCCGACGAGCTCACCGGTCACGGTGGCGCGCAGGTGATCCTTCTTCTTCGTGGCCTTGAGCGCCGCCACGCCCAACTGCTGGCCCACGGCGTCGAACTTCAGGAAGGTCCCATCCGCCGTCAGAATGCCGAGGCCGGAGTCGGCGCAACTTAGGGCGCACGCGGTGGTATGTGCGTCGGGATTGTCCTTCATCTTGACGGCGCACATCGAATCGATGAGCGTAACGTTCTTCCAGGTCCCGAGGGCGGCAAAAACCGAGACCGCCAGGCCGAGAATAACCAGAGCAACCAGAATCGACTTCATAGTTTTTCTCCCCTTTGAGTATTCGTCTTGGCCGCCTGCCCGCCGAGTGAGTCCGGGGAGCGAGAGGGCCCGCCTACATGCCCAATATGGAAGCTGGCGGAGGCCATTGTCAAGCCGAAGGGACGGACAGGTGCGCGGCCGCAATCCGTCCGCAGGCACGCACGCACAAAAACGTTGACTTTCCCCTTTTCTTCGCCCAGAATAAAAGTATGGCGCTGACCAAGCGGCAAAAGCAGGTGTTGGACTTCATCGCCGGGTTCATCGAGGAGCACGGCTACAGCCCGAGTTACGAGGAGATCGCACGCGGCCTGGAACTGGCGTCGCTCGCGACCGTGCACAAGCACATCGGCGCGCTCGAGACCAAGCACTACCTCAAGCGGGGGTTCAACCAGAGCCGCTCGCTGGACCTGACGCCGAAGTACTTCCAGGACGTGCGCCGGCGGAGGCAGGGGCCGGGCGTGCTGGAGATCCCGCTGCTGGGCCGGATCGCGGCCGGCACGCCCGTGGAGTCGCTGGCGGGAACGGAGCGGCTGGATCTGGGCGATTTCGCCAGCCACGAGAACGTCTATGCGCTCGAGGTGCGCGGCGAGTCGATGATCGACGATCACATCTGCAGCGGCGACCTGGTGCTGGTGGAGAGCACGCAGCAGGTGCATAACGGAGACCTCGTGGTGGCCCTGGTGCACGGCACCGAGACCACGCTCAAGCGGTTCTACCGGGAATCGGAGACGCACGCGCGGCTCCAACCGGCCAACGCCAGGATGCAGCCCATCCTGGTGCCGCTGGCGGACCTGGAGATCCAGGGGCGCGTGCTGGCCGTGCTGCGCAAGTACGCCTAGCGTCATGTCTCCGAAGTCCGTCGACCGTTGCCGGGCACCTGCTCGCTTACGCCCGCGGTTCGGCGTTGGGCGCTGAGCCGCGACCGTGAGAGAGCTGAAGCATCCGCTCCGGAATGTATGACGCACTACACCAGGTTGTTCTTCTACTCGCCTTCATTCACGTTCATTCACGGCTGATTACTCCACCACGCATCCGCGGCTACAGAACCAGCATGGGGTGGTACAGGTTCGGCAGCTTGAACTCGCCGATAGCAACCAGCTCGCCGTGCTGCCCCACGGCTTTCACGTAGCGCGAGCCCGGCCGCACGTGAAACGGAGAGACCCGGAAGTCCCGTCCCTGGCGAATGAACGCGGTCGTGAGCGTATCGACGAACTCCGAGGGGAACTCTGGCAGCATCTCGGAGGCCGGGATCAGCGCCTCGATCATGCGGTCCTCTTGGGAGAGCTGCTCGAGCTGCTCGATGGTGCGCGCTTGTTCGATGGTGAAGTCGCCCGAGCGCGTGCGCACGAGCGTCTTTAGGAAGGCGCCGCAGCCGAGCAACTGGCCTAGATCGTGGGCCAGCGCTCTCAGGTAGGTGCCCGCGGAGCAGTGCACCAGGACGTGCGCCTCAGCGCCGCTCACATCCACCAGTTCGAGCGAGTGCACGGTCACCTCGACCGGCTTCAGCTCCACCACAATGTTCCTCCGCGCGAGCTTGTAGGCCGGTGTGCCGCCCACCTTCTTGGCCGAGATCCGCGGCGGAGTCTGCTGGATCGGACCGCGAAACCGCTCCAGTAACGGCTCAAGTTGCTCCCGCGTGATGACCGGCTCCATCACCGGGGAGGTGGGCGTGCCGTCGCGGTCGCAGGTGTCGGTGGAGTACCCGAAACGGATGACGGCGTCGTAGACTTTGTCAGCGCGCGTGTAGAACTGGGCCAGGCGGGTAGCGTTGCCGACCACCAGCGGCAGTACGCCAGTGGCCATCGGGTCGAGCGTGCCGAGGTGGCCCACCCGGCGCGTCCCCACCAGCCGCCGGACTTTGTTCACCGCGTCGTGCGAAGTCCAGCCCTCGGGCTTGTTGACGACGATCGCTCCGGTCATTCCTACTCACTGTAGCAAGCTAGCCGCTGCTCGCCGTAGCGCGGGCACTTCCGTTGTTTGGATCCGTTCCGGACGTGCCTGCCGCGTCGCCACCCCTGGCGACGCAAGGCGAGCGCGGGGACAGGCCCGTGAAACGTTCCGCCGTGCGTCGGCATGAGTGCCGACGCGGCACGCTCAAGAGCGTGCGCTACGAAAACCGCCGCGCCCGCTTACGGAAGGATTACGGGCTAGTCATGTCACGCCTCTCAAAGCTCGGAGCTGGAAGCTCGGAGCTGGAAGCTCGTATTATCCTGGATGAAGTGGAAGAGGAAGTTCTCAGAAGAGCTTACGATCGCCGGCTGATGCGGCGCCTGTTGCGCTATCTGCGGCCGTACTGGAAGGCCGTGGCC
>JBEKLW010000257.1:0-4715 GCA_050008815.1 Bryobacteraceae bacterium | reverse complement strand
GAACGCGGGTCGTAGGCGATCTCCTCGATCGCCAGGTCCTGGTTACGGGCGTAGGTGGCCAGCACCTGCCGGTACTCGGGGTGCACGCTGCGCGCCACCAGCAGCCGCTTGCGCCCGTTGATGCGCACGGCCATCAGGGCCGCCTCCGGCAGGGCCGTCGAGCCGTCGTACATCGACGCGTTCGCCACGTCCATGCCCGTGAGCTGGCACATCATGGTCTGGAACTCGAAGATGGCGGTCAGCGTGCCCTGCGAGATCTCAGTCTGGTAGGGCGTGTAGGAAGTGAGGAACTCGGCGCGCGAGACGATGGCGTCAATCAGGACCGGCCGGTAGTGGTTGTAAGCACCGACGCCGAGGAAGCAGGCGTAGCCGGCGGCGTTCTCGGCCCCGCGCGCGCGGAAGTATTCGAGGATGTCGTACTCGGACTTCCCCTTCTCGAGCGCGAGCGGGCGCCCCAGCCGCACCTCCGCGGGCAACTGCGCGAACAGGTCCTCGAGGGAACTCAACCCCAGGGCGGCGAGCATCTCGCGGCGCTCGGAATCCGACTTAGGCAGGTAGCGCACAGAATACTATTTCACCGCAGAGACGCCGAGGACGCAGAGAAGAATTCCGCTCTGTTGTCTCTGCGATCTCTGCGTCTCCGCGGCGAATTCCTATTTCTCCGCCGCGATGTAGGCTTCGTAATCGGCGGCCGAAAGCAGGCTGTCCAGCTCCTGCGGCGCGCTCAAGCGCATCTTCACCAGCCAGCCCCCGCCGTGCGGGTCCGCGTTGATTGTCTCGGGCGTTCCGGCGAGCGCCTCGTTGACCTCGACCACCTCGCCGGAAACGGGCGCGCAAACCTCGGAGACCGCCTTGACGGACTCGACCGAGCCGAGCGTCTTGCCCCGCTCGATGCGCGTCCCCACCCGTGGCAGCTCGGCGAAGACGATGTCGCCGAGCTCCTTCTGAGCATGGTCGGTGATGCCGATCGTGCCGAGGTCGCCTTCCAGCCGCACCCACTCGTGCTCTTTCGTGTACCTGAGTTGGTCCGGATACATGCTTATCTCGCTCGCTTGTAGAAGGGGGTCGGAACCGTTACCGCGTCGGCCCGCTGTCCCCGGATCATGATTTGGATGGGCTGGCCCACGCCGGCCCGGTCCGCGGGCAGGTAACACAGCCCGATGTTCTGGTGCAGCGTCGGCGAAGGCCCTCCGCTGGTCACCCAGCCGGCCGGCGCGCCATCCAGGAAAACCTCGTAGCCATCGCGGGCAATGCCGCGCCCGCTCATCTGGAATCCCGCCAGCTTCCGCCGCACGCCCGCCGCCATTTGGCTTTCCAGCGCGCTCCGGCCGAGGAACTCGCCCTTGTCCATGGCCACGATCCAGCCCAGGCCGGCCTCGAAGGGCGTGATCGACGCATCGATCTCGTGGCCGTAAAGCGCCATGCAGGCTTCCAGCCGCAGCGTGTTCCGCGCGCCCAGCCCGCAGGGCTGGATGCCGAACTCCTGGCCCGCCTCCAGCACCAGCTCCCAGATCCGCGGCGCCTCCTGCGGCGCGATGTAGATCTCGAAGCCGTCCTCTCCGCTGTAACCGGTGCGCGCGATGCGCGCCGCCGCGCCGGCGACCTCGCCATCGACGAACCAATAGCGGCGGATGGCAGCCAGCCCCGTCTGGGTCAGCTTCTGGAGCGTGACGAGCGCCTTCGGCCCCTGGATGGCCAGTTGCGCGTAGCGGGAGCCGGCGAACTCCACCTCGGCCGACCAGCGGTTCGCCGCGCGAATGTGCTCGTAGTCCTTCTGCTGGTTGGAGGCGTTCACGCACAGGAAGTAGTGGTCGCCGGCTACCTTGTGCACCAGGATGTCGTCTACGAAGCCGCCGTGCTCGTAGAGCAAGCCCGCATACTGGATCTGCCCCGGCTGGAGCCTGGCGACGTTGTTCGTGGTGACGTAGCTGGTGAGCGCGAGCGCCTCCGGGCCGCGGATCTCGATCTCGCCCATGTGGCTGACATCGAAGACGCCGACGGCGCGCCGTACGGCGTGGTGCTCCGCCAGGATGCCCGCATACTGCACCGGCATCTCCCAGCCGCCGAAATCCACCATCCGGGCTCCCATCCGGCGGTGAATGGCGTTCAGCGGAGTGCGCTGGAGGGCGGTGGGCGCCGACATCAACTGAGCAGGCTAACAGGCGCCGGGGAAAGCTGTCAAACCAGAAACCCGGGACAGTACACTCAAATACCATTTTTCCCGAGAAGTTGTTCCTGGAGTTCTCGACGCCGCCCAAGACGCAGAGTCCGCGAGGAATTGAGTGCACTGTCCCGGGTTTGAAACAGGATTTGAGTGTACTGTCCCGGGTTTCTATGCCGTCGGCAGCAGGTCCCGCTTCCACACACTGCGCAGCGCGCCGAGCGCGATGGGCACGGCGCCGGCGAGGATGAAGATCGTGTCCCCCACCATACGCACCCATTCCAGTTTGTGGTAGAGGCCGCCCGTCAGGAAGGTCAGGCGGCGCGCGTGCCAGTACCCATTGGCGATGGAGTCCCAGAGCTGGAGAACGCCTCCGGGGAACAGGTCCAGGAGGATCATGAGGGCGAGCCCCACGTTAGCGCCCCAGAAGCCCACCCGGATGAACTTCTCCGTCCTCTTCCACACGGCGTCGGACTGCATGGCCCTCAAGCAGAAGACGAGGACCGCCAGGGCCAACATCCCGAAGACACCGAACAGGGCGGCGTGTCCGTGGTTGGCGGTGAGCGTTGTGCCAATCTCGAAGTAGGATACGATCGGCAGGTTGATGAGGAAGCCGAAGATTCCCGCGCCGACGAAGTTCCATACACCCACCGCCATCAGGAAGTAGATGGCCCACTTCTGGGCGCTGGCGAGATCGTGGCCGCAGGTGGTGCACTGCTCGTTCTTCAGCTTGATGAAGTCCCAGGCGTCCAGGGTCAGAAGCGTGAGGGGCACGACTTCCATAGCGGAGAAGCACGCCGCCAGGCCCATGTTGAGCGTCCCCTGCCCGGTGAAATACCAATGGTGGCCGGTGCCAATGATCCCGGCCCCGAGGTACAGGATGGCATCCAGGTAGATCACGCGCGTGGCGGTCTTGGTACTGACCACGCCCATCTGGTGGAACATGATGGCCACCAGGACCGTGGCGAAGAGCTCGAAAAATCCCTCCACCCACAGATGGATGATCCAGAACCGCCAGTTGTCGATGACCGCGAAGTTGCTGTGGGGGCCGTAGAAGAGGGCGGGCAGGTAGAAGACGGGAATAGCCACGGCTGCGTAAAGGAAGAGTGAGGATAGCTCGCGCTTGCCAGGGTTCTGGATGGCGGGCCGCAAGGCCCGGAACATCAGGAAAAGCCACAGCACGAGGCCAGCCGCCAGCAGGAGCTGCCACAACCGCCCGAGATCCAGGTACTCGGAGCCTTGGTGCCCGAGCCAGAACCAGAGCTGCCCCAGCTTGTCGTTCAGGCCCAGGTACTCTCCGAAAAGGCTGCCGGCGACCACCACCACCAGCGCACCGAGCAGAGCGTAGACGCCGGTTCTCTGTCTTGCGGGCTCACTGCCACCCACCCAGGGCGCCAGGAAAAGGCCGCCGCCCACCCAGGCCGTGGCGATCCAGAAGATCGCTAGCTGCAAGTGCCAGGTGCGTGCCAGGGTGTACGGCAGGAACCGAGCGATATCGATGCCGTAGAACGATCCTGGCTCCACGCGGTAGTGGGCCAGCACACCGCCCAGGAACGATTGCGCCAGGAACAGGAGCGCCACGATGGCGAAGAACCACCCCGTGGCCCACTGGCTGGGCGTCAGTCTCAGAGGCGCGGGAGCGGAGTGGATGTTATGGGCGCCAGCGCCGTCACCCTTCCAGCCCAGGTAGTCGAACTTGCCGACCAGGAAGAGGATAAGACCCAGACCGCCCAGGAGGGTGATGAGGCTCAAGGCGCTCCAGACATAAGCCTCGGTGGAAGGCGTGTTGCCCGCCAGGGGCTCGTAGGGCCAGTTGTTGGTGTAGGAGTAGTCCTTGCCCGGGCGAGTCGCCGACGCAGCCCAGGCCGCCCAGGCGAAGTAAGCGCTCAGCGCCTTCAGCTCGACGGGATTCTTGATGTAGCTGGCAGGCAGCCCGGGAGCGGCGCCCTGCTTGGTGAAGTACTCGCTCCATTCGGCAGTCTGGCTGCGGTAGGCCGCCACCTCCCCGGCCGTGAGGACGAGCGTCCGCGAGGCGGGTTCGTACCGGTTTTCCTTAAGCAGCCGCCGCGTCTGCGCGGATGCGGCGCTTTGCTCATCCGGCGAGAGCCGTGCGAAGAGTCTGCCGTACTTCTCCATCGCGATCGTGTCCCGAGTCACCTCGCTGAGCCTGTGCAGGTACTCGGCGCTGTAGTCGGGACCCAGGTAAGCCCCGTGGCCCCACAGGCTCCCGTGCTCCATGAGGCCATGCTTGAGGAAGACCTCCTGGCCGTTTTGGATATCGGCTCCTGTGAACACCACATTCCCCGCCATGTCCACGGCCTTCTCGGGGATGGGAGGGGCGTTCGTGTAGGTCAAGACGGTCAGAAAGGATAGGACCGAAAAACCGGCGATCATGACGAGAATCGCCGAGTGTCTCCACCACGGAGAGAGAGGAGTAGCGCCGCCGGACGCGTCCGTCATTTCATGCCCCCGTTCAATTCCCAGCCAGGATCTCGATTCTTCACTCTGGATACCCGGTATGGTACATCAGATGGCCTGCCCGGGACGGCCCCGG
>JBEKLW010000256.1:0-4726 GCA_050008815.1 Bryobacteraceae bacterium | reverse complement strand
CGGCGATGGCCAGGGTCAGCGGCACAAACCATCCCGCCGCCCGATCGGCTGCGCGTTCCAGCGGGCTGCGCAGCGCCTGCGCCTCCTCGACTGATCGAATGATGCGGGCCAGCAAAGACGAGGACCCGGCTTGCGCTTCGATTTCGAGAACTCCGTCCATGCAAATGGCGCCGGCGTGGACGCGGCCGCCCGGGCCGCAGGCGGCCGGCAGCGGCTCGCCCGTCAGCATCGAGGCGTCGATGGAGGCCATGCCGCGGACTACGGCGCCGTCCACGGGAATCCGTTCTCCCGCGCGCACCTCGACTCGCTCACCTGCGCTGACCGATCCGGCTTCTGCGTTCTGCCAGGCGCCATCACGCCAAACCCGCGCCGTTGGCGGCTGCAGCTCCGCGAGATGTTGCAGGGTGCGGCGACGTTTCAGCCGCGCCGCGGCTTCCAGCAGGCGGCCGGCCGTAACGAGGAGGAGGACCATGGTCGCGGTGTCGAAGTACACCGCGTCTCCGCCGCGTGCGACCTCGATCAGCGAGTACAGGAACGCCGCTCCGGTGCCCGCGGCAACCAACGTGTCCATGGCCAGGCGGCGCTGGCGCAGCTCGCCGAGCATCCCGGTCAGAAAAGGAGGCGCAAGCAGCGCGAAAACCGGCACGCTCGAGCAAACCAGCAAGGCGCGAATGAAATAAAGGACCGCGACGGGAGGATGTTCCGCCGCGGGGACTTCCAGCGAATAGAGGAACAGGCTGAGCACCATCGTGATGGCCGCGAAGAAAGCGGCTAGCCCGAGTCGCAGAATCAGGCTGCGGTTCTCGCGCCAGCCTGGTTCCAGCGTGGCCCCGTGCCCAAGTACGCTCGCCAGGATCGCGCATCCGGCACAACAGTACAGTGGCGTGCCGGACGTTGAAGCGCCCGAGACCGGCGATCCGCACTGCGCGCACACGGCCTGCTCCACGATCACATTCTAGTGCGGTGCGTCGCGCAGAATGACTTCTATGCTAGGAGGCGCGCGGCGCAGTATACTGGCACGTTCCTACCATGAAGAACTACCTCGCTGTGGATCTCGGCGCCGAGAGCGGCCGCGTGATGCTGGGGACGGTGACGGACGGGGCCCTGGCCCTGGAGGAACTGCACCGCTTCCCGAACCAGCCGGTGCGGCTTCCGACCGGCCTGTATTGGGACACCCTCCGGCTGTTGCACGAAATCCAGCACGGACTGAGCCTCGCCGGGCGCGAGCGGAAGCTGGCGGCGGAGGGGATCGGCATCGACACCTGGGGCGTGGATTTCGGCCTGCTGGGCCGCGACGGGGCGCTGGTGGACAACCCGCGCCACTACCGCGACGCGCGCAACAACGGGATGCTGGAGCGGACCTTCGCGGTGGTGCCGCGCGAGCGCGTGTTCGCGTGCACCGGCGTCCAGTTCATGCAGTTGAACTCGCTCTACCAGCTCCATGCGCTGAAGCTGGCCGGCTCGCCGGCGCTCGCGGTTGCCGAGCGGCTGCTGTTCATGCCGGACCTGTTCAGCTACTTTCTGACCGGCCGGCAGGTGGCGGAGCTGAGCATCGCCAGCACCTCGCAGTTCTACAACCCGGTGGAGAAGCGCTGGGCCACGGAGCTGTTCGAAGAGCTGGGCCTGCCCGCGAAGATCCTTCCCGAGATCGTGCCGCCGGGCACGCGGCTTGGCCCGCTGCTGGCGCACGTCGAGGAAGCGACCGGCCTCGCCGGCGCGCCGGTCTACGCCACCTGCGGGCACGATACGGCGGCGGCGGTGGCGGCGGTGCCGGCCCAGGGAGAGGGCTGGTGCTACATCAGCTCGGGCACCTGGTCGTTGATGGGCGTGGAGCTGGCCGAGCCGGTGGTCAACGAGCGCTCGCTCGCATTGAACTTCACCAACGAGATCGGCTTCGGAGGCTCGGTCCGGTTCCTGAAGAACATCGCGGGGCTGTGGCTGCTACAGGAATGCCGGCGGGCCTGGGCGCTCGAGGGGAAGGAGTACAGTTACGCCGAGCTGGCGCAGATGGCGGCGGCGGCGAGGCCGTTCACGGCCATCCTCGACCCGGACGCATTCCTGGAGCCCGGCGGCATGCCGCGCCAGATCGGCGATCACTGCCGCGCGCACGGCCAGAGACCTCCGGAAACGCCCGCCGAGTTCTGCCGCGCGATCCTGGAAAGCCTGGCGCTGCGCTACCGGCAGGTGCTGGAGAGCCTTGAAGCCGTCCTGGGCCGCAAGCTGGGCGTCATCCACATCGTGGGCGGCGGCTCTAAGAACGCGGTACTGAACCAGTTCGTGGCCGACGCGACCGGGCGCACAGTGCTGGCCGGGCCGGCCGAAGCGACGGCGATCGGCAACGTCATGGTCCAGGCGATCGGCTCCGGCGCCGTGCCGGGGCTGGGCGAGGCGCGGCGCCTGATACGGCAGTCGTTCCCGCTCGACACCTTCGAGGCGCGTCCCGAAGCCGGCTGGGACGCGGCCTATGCGAGGTTTGAGGCGCTGCGGGGTTAGCCCGCGACGCTAGCCCGCGACACCACTTCCGGACCGCCGAGAACCCCGGGCGATAGCCTATGCACTCCGCTTGGTCATGGGAACGAAATCGCGGCGCGGGCTGCCAAGGTAGAGCTGGCGCGGGCGCGCGATCTTCTGGGCCGCATCCTGGAGCAGCTCCTGCCACTGTGCCAGCCAGCCGGAGGTGCGCGGGATGGCGAACAGCACGGTAAACATGGCCGGACGGAAGCCCATGGCCTCATAGATGATGCCCGAGTAGAAGTCGACGTTGGGGTAGAGCTTGCGCTTGACGAAGTACTCGTCCTCGAGTGCGATCCGCTCCAGCTCCAGTGCGATATCGATCTTCGGGTTCCGCCCGGTCACCTCGAACACTTCGTTGGCGATGCGCGCGATGATGCGGGCGCGCGGATCGTAGTTCTTGTAGACGCGGTGGCCGAAACCCATCAGCTTGCACTCGCCGGCCTTGACGCGCGCGATGAAGGCGGGGATCTTGTCCTTCGAGCCGATCTCATCGAGCATGATCAGCACTTCCTCGTTCGCTCCGCCGTGCAGCGGCCCGGACAGGGCGGCGGCCGCGCCGGCGGTGCTCAGGTAGGGATCGGCGTGCGAGCTGCCGACGCTGCGCATGGCGTTGGCCGAGCAGTTCTGCTCGTGATCGGCGTGGAGGATGAACAGCACGTCCAGGGCGCGGGCCAGCACCGGGCTGGGCCGGAACTTCAGCTCGGTCTTCTTCCAGAGCATGTTCATGAAGTTCTCGGTGTAGCTGAGATCGTTGTCGGGATATACGTAGGGCAGGCCCAGGCTGTGGCGGTAAGCGTAGGCGGCGATGGTTGGCATCTTCCCGATCAAGCGACAGATTTCGAGATGCCGCACCTTCGGGTCCTGGATGTTGCGGGCCTCCGGATAGAGGGTGGAAAGCGCCGCCACCGTGCTCGCCAGCACCGCCATCGGATGCGCGTCATAGTGGAACCCCTCCAGGACCTTCTTGATGTTCTCGTGCAGCAGGGTGTGCTGTGTGATCTCCTGGGCCCACTCGTCGAGCTGTGCTCGCGACGGCAGCTCGCCGTTCAGGACCAGATAGGCGACCTCGAGATAGGTGCAGCTCTCCGCGAGCTGATCGATGGGGTAGCCGCGGTAGAGCAGGATGCCCTTGTCGCCGTCGATGAAGGTGATACGGCTCTCGCAGGATGCCGTATTCATGAAGGCCGGGTCGTAGGACAACATTCCGAAGTCCTCCGGACCGGTCTTGATTTGCCGCAGGTCCATGGCGCGGATGGCGCCGTTCTTGATCGGGATCGTGTAGGAAGTCGATGTCCTGTTGTCGACTATGGTGAGACTGTCCTCAGGCATGGCCTCTCCTTTTCCCTGGCTCAGTGCTGCCGCGCCACGCACGACCGCCGAGGAGCGCACTAGCCCTGATCGGCGGCTAGCCGGTCAGCACCTGTTAGCACTGACTACAGCAATCATCCATGAGCGCAGCGGGTATTATAAGCCCCGTTGGCCCCTCCCGTAAAGGTCAAGTCGTCATCAGGCATCTGCGCTGCCTCGGGCAGCAAGTGAAATGCCGTTACTGCCCGGAGAAAAACGCTGACGGGGGCGGCGGCAGGGGGCTCAACTAAACGTCTTCGTTATGCCACACAGGCGCGGCAACGATCTGGTGCAACTCGCTGTGGTCGAGCCAGTTCAGATGGCAGTTTGAGCAGGAATCGATCGCGACCCGGCCTGGCCCCCCATAGGGGTGCGTGTCCATGCGTTCCCCGCATTGCGGGCAGACGACGACTCGCTGCAGGTCCCTCTTGTCGAAGCCGTGCTGCGGCTCTGGCGGTTGCGTGCGGCGGGCCCGCAGGATGAGGATGATCTCGACGAAGAGCGCCATCGTGACCAGCATGCCCCGGCAGCGCTCGCAGTAGAGCAGCGGCCGGCCGCTGATCATGGCTTCGGCCAGAGGAATCGCGCAGATTGGGCAGTTGAGCTCCGATTTACCGTCCAGCACCGAGACGCCGTCCGCCTCCGGCTCGGGAAAGTGGAGGCTGCCGCAGTAGTCGCAGGCCAGGCACTCCTTGCCGATATCCAGCCGCATGGCCGCGCCGCAGTTGGGGCAGTTCATGGTGTTGTCCGAGCCATTCTAACTCCAACCCCGCCCGGGTTTATAATCACTGGCGATGCTGCTTGAGCTGATGGTCGAGAACTACGCCGTCATCGAGCGGTTGAGGGTCCGTTTCCAGGAGGGTCT
>JBEKLW010000255.1:0-4805 GCA_050008815.1 Bryobacteraceae bacterium | reverse complement strand
CGCCCTTGGCGGGCACTGGCAGCTTGAATTCCAGCATGCGCTCGCCCAGCCTCTGATGCGGGTGCGAGCTTTGCGTGACACTCCAGTCCCCGTTGCCCCAGGCCTCGACGCCCTCGCGCACAAAGGCCGTCAAAGGCGTGGCGCCGCGGTTGGTGATGACCACTTCCACACGCGTGACCAGCTTCTCATGCCGGGGCTCGCGGGGGGTCGGGTCCGGCGCCTCGCGCCTGTCGAGGACGCGCCGCGTCCCCTGCAAGACGTTGGAGCGGCCCTGGGTCACGCTGAAGTCCGCCCCCACGGGAGTCAGCGGGATTCGGTCCTGCCCCACGACCTGGGGAACCTCGCCTTCCTGCGAGTACACCGTCACCGTCCCCATGGGCAGCGGCGACGGAGAGCTGTTCTTGCTGACGAGCCGCACTTCCAGGCCCCGCGGCAGCAGCATGAATCCGCCCCGCCCCAGCGTCTGTGCCCGGGCTTCGTTCTCGAATACGTGGCGCTGCTCCACCGGCAGCTTCAGCCGCTGGAAGAGCGGGAAGCGGTTGATCAGCGCGTTGGCGTTCATCGAGATGTTGCGGCCCAGCCGGAGGCGGCTGAACACGCTCACGCCGGTGATCTCCGCTCCGGCGCCCTGCACGCCCTCGTCCACCATCCCGCCGGCGAGCCGGGCCATTTGCGCGTTGGATTGGAAATCCCGCTGGGCCAGGCTTCCACCCGCGAGCAGAAGCTGCACCTCGCCGGCCACCAGATCGACGATACCGGAGCAGACGTCAGCGCCGGTGTCGTTCTGCACCGTGACCCAGCCGTCGAGGAGCATCTCCTCGGGGGGCGCACCGTTCACCGGCGGCCCCAGCAGCAGCGAATAATCGCCCTTCCAGCTCAGGTTCGGCGCCAGGTAGTCAACCTCTAGCTTGCGCGGCCCGCCGGCGCCGTCGTTCTGGACGGTCAGATGCAGAACCGGTGTCTTCTGATTCCGCACGTCCGGCCCATCGTAAGTGACCTCCTGGCGGATCACGGTGACCCGCTCGCCGGCCACACGGATGGTCCGAATGATGGCCTGTGGCATCAGACTGCGCCATTCGATAGTGTTCAGGCCCGGCTGGAGCGCCGGCATGCGCTCCTCGGTGAACTCCGCCACGTTGGCGTCGAAGATAGTCAGATGCGAGGTGTAGCAAGCTCCCTGCCCGTAAGCCAGCAGCGGAGCCGCTAGAAGCAATGTGAGGAACCAATTGCTACGCATGTCTAACAGTACCAGGTATGGTCGTCCCTGGTCCGACGACTTCGCGGCGGCCGCCAGCTTGTAGCTATCAGCTTCCAGCTATCAGCTTTCAGATCTCAGCTTGCGGCTGACGGAACTACTCCGCTCCCTCACGGTCGCGGCTCGGTTTGGGGGCTCGTCGCCAGCGGCCCGCACCGACTTCGAGCGGATGCTTGACGTCTCGTGCAGTGTGCCATGGCGCATCGTGTGCCTTGGCCAGACAACGGGTGATGACCCACTCGCTCTCCCTGCGGACTGCGGCGCAACCTCGCGCAGATACTCTTGTTACTGTTTAAAATCGGAGTAGTACCCCCGCTTATCCGATTGCACCGGTCCGTTTGTAAAGTTCCCGGTCTGATATAGTGGGGTCATGCGAACCCATTTGCTGAT
Organism: Bryobacteraceae bacterium; assembly: GCA_050008815.1. Classification (GTDB taxonomy): domain Bacteria; phylum Acidobacteriota; class Terriglobia; order Bryobacterales; family Bryobacteraceae; genus JBEKLJ01. The sequence goes on along the minus strand of JBEKLW010000255.1, from coordinate 3,160 downwards.
CGTCGCGCTGATAGGAACCGGCCTCGGGGCGGGCCAAACGCGCCTACTGGCGCAGCAACCTTCCACGGCGAGTAGAGTCCGTTACGAGGCTCGTTGGGACATCCAGAAGAGCGACGTCACCGACCAGTTGAACTCGGTCTACTTCGTTGACATCAAGACCGGTTGGGCTGTCGGGAGAAACAACACCATCCTTAAGACAACCGATGGCGGCCAGACCTGGAATCGGGTCCTGGAACGCGAGGATGGAGGGAATGAATTCCACTCCGTCTATTTCACTGACGAGCGAGATGGATGGGCACAAACCGGAGACATCCTGCTCCATTCCTCGGACGGCGGCGAGACATGGCGTCCGGCTTCGCCGTTGCCCGACCGGAAGCACCTCGGGGAAGGAGCGGCGGTGGGAGCGGTCCGGTTCCAGATGGGTCAGATGGGCACCAGCGACCACGTCTATGTAAGCGAAGACGGAGGCACTACATGGGCTGTGGGTTCGCAGCTTCCGCGCAACGACTTCGAGCACATCTTCGTCGTAGACCCGCAACACATGTGGGTGGTGGGCGACTACGGCCGGTACGCCTTCACCGCGGACGGCGGCGCCACGTGGCGGGAACCCAAAATGCCGGTGAACGCCTCGCTGAGGAAGGTGTACTTCGTCTCTCCTATGCTGGGGTGGATCCTGCCGAGCGATCACAACGGAGGACCGCTGGCGACCAAGGACGGAGGCAACACGTGGGCTTCGCAGTATGCCGGCGCGGAGCGCAACCGTCCGTTGCGCGATATTCACTTTGTGAATGATCGCGAGGGCTTTCTGCTGGTGGGAAGCAATCGCGATGACGTGGTCTATCGAACAGCCGATGGGGGCGTACGGTGGCAAACCATCGGGCGGCTTCCGGCAGGGCGCGCCGCCATGAGCTTTCCCGCTACGGACAACGGATGGGTGGTCGGTCCCGGCGGCTACATCGTTCACTACCATCTGGTACCCGTGCCCGTGGGCGCGAAGTAGACTACCGTCCGCCACGTGTCCGGGGTCGGCTCGCCGCCGTGAGTTGGCGGCTTTCAGCTTCCAGCTATCAGCTCTCAGCTTCCGGACGTTTAGGTCCAAGAAGTGATTTACTGGGAGCCGGTGTCCTTTGCCAACGACCGAAAGGAGCGCACCATGGCAACGGAGACAGGCGCGCCGATGCACGCATTGGATTTCATGCTCGGTGAGTGGGAACTCGACTACACGGTGACTCAACACGGCTGCACCACGAAGCCGATCCGCGGAACGGGATCGCTACGGCATCTGTTCGATGCGACCTACCTCACGTTCGACTATCAGATGCAGCAGAAAGCCACGGGGGAGATGATCGGGCAGGCGCATGCCGTGTTCGCCTGGGACGCGAAGGCCGAGCAGTACCGCTTTTACTGGTTCGAAAGCTCCGGCACCTTCTTGCAGGCGACGGGAGTCCTCCAGGGTGATGATACTTTGGCCCTCGAATGGCAAGGTGTCAACTGCACGCAGATCTTCCGGCGCGTCAGCGCCGACGCGATCTACCTCGAAATGCACTGTCCGGACCAAGACCTCCTGCTGCGTGTGGACTTCTCACGACGGGCCGGCGTCCCTCAGGCGCACTGACACGTTGACACCAGGCGTCGTGAGCCAGTCCCTCGAAACGAGCGCCGTGGCCACGCTGCCGCGCCGCCGGGCCTCCGCTGTGGGCTGGCGGCTTCCAGCTTTCAGCTTCCAGCTATCAGCTCCCAGATCTCGGCTCGCGCGCGCTGCCCGCAGACCCGGCCGTCCAGGTCTCCTGTCTGAATCCGCGCGGCGTCACCCAGGGCGATCCCCATCCCGCCCTTGCGGCAAGCATTTCTGGCTCCAAGCCGACTCGCCATCACCTTCCCGGTTGCGACCACTTCTACATGTAGCCGAGTACGCGGCCAAGTGGCGGCGCAATCCCGTGTGCCCGTCGCGTGGGCAGCCGCCTGAATCCGGGGTTGGAGACCGTTACGCCACCTGTTTCATCTTCTCCACGGCCAGCAGAATCTCGCGAGCCTCGGCTTCCCTCGCCCCCGGCAGGCGAATGCTCCACCAACCGAGAATATTCCCGCTCTCCTGGCACGCCGCAGGATTCTGGTCCATAGTGAAGAACGGTATTCGGGCTTCCTCCAACAGGGTCTTCGCCAAGCTAACTGCAACAGGATCCCGCATGCCGGTTCGGATCAGGACGTCGAGGTCGCCTTCGCCTGACATTGCGCCAATTCTCTCGGGGTGGTGGCAGATACGCTTCCCTCTGCCCCTTTCGAGTACTGTAGCATCTCGCGTGCTGTGGCCTCCTCTCGCTGAGTCCGGGGATGGGAGAATGTACTTGTTGAGGGCTGTGGTGGCTACGGACAAGGAGCCGCCGGTGGTGGTGACGGTCTACCGAACCAGCAAGATCGAGAAGTACTGGAGGCCCGAATGAAGGTCAAATACGACCCCGAGGTGGACGTGCTCAGCATTGTCCTGAGCGATGCCCCCGTCGAGGAGAGCGACGAGGACAAGCCCGGCGTGATCCTGGATTACGACGAGAGCGGCAACGTCGTCGGCCTTGAGATTCTGGACGCCTCCAGGCGCATGGGGAATCCCATGTCGGTCGAGTACGCGATCGCGCGGTGAAGCAGTACGGCGTCTGACGCCGGCGCGACTCGCGGCCTCCGGCATCCCGCTCCTGCTTCCCTCAGAGCCGGCAACCGTCGGCGCCGCGGGCCCCGGCCGGATCCGGGGGCCGAACCAACATCCTCAAAAGGCCCACAAGGGGGAACCTGCCTCGATCTCTCTGCGTATCTTTAGCGTGCAGGAAGTACACTGAAGAACTACTTGTGTGGCGGCCAGTGCGCCTTCGGCGCGGCAGCGCCACGTCACTGGTTCGAGGAAACGGCCGTGCGTCGTTTCCCGAAGAGTACACGCGAGGGCCCTATGGAAACGCACCAGATCAACCGCAGAGAGTTCCTGCTGACCGGCGCCGCCCTGGCTGGCGGCGTCACCGCCTTTGCGAAGACCGCACCGAATCCCGTCGTCAGCATCGTCCGCATCAAGAACGACAAGATCGGCATGGCCGTCGAGGAGGCGATCGACCTACTGGGCGGCATCAAGCGGGTCACCAAGGGCAAGGACAGCGTAATGCTCAAGCCCAATCTCGTC
>JBEKLW010000254.1:0-4807 GCA_050008815.1 Bryobacteraceae bacterium | reverse complement strand
GGAGCATCGCCGGCGCGTTCCTGTCCTGGCCGCTGGGGGCGATCGTGCTGAACAACCTGATGGGTGTGGACGCTCCGGGGGTCTACCGGGTGGCGACCGTGATCACCATGTTGGTGGCCGGCTGGATCGCTCACGTTAGGAGGCGGGTCGAGGAAGGCACCGATTCGTCGGTGACCACGCTGTCGATTTCGGGGCGCTGAACGGCGAGCACGGTGAGATCGTCGGTGGGCCGGGCGTTGGGTCGTGCGGCACCTCCAGGTCCGAGAGCGCCGTGCCGCAGCGCGGGCACCAGTTCACCATGTACTCGCCGCGGTAGATGAGTCCCTTTTCGTACAGGCGGACGAAGACCTCGCGCACCGCGCGGGAGAGGCCGGGGTCCATGGTGAAGCGCTCTCGGCTCCAGTCGCAGCTCGCGCCCAGGCGGATCATCTGCGCCTTGATGGTGCCGCCGTACTGCTCCTTCCAGACCCAGACGCGCTTCTCGAACTCCTCACGGCCAAGCTGGCGGCGGTCGGCGCCCTCGGAGGCCAGCTTGCGCTCCACCAGCATCTGCGTGGCGATGCCGGCGTGATCGGTGCCCGGCAGCCAGAGCGTGTTGTCGCCGCGCATGCGGCGCCAGCGGACGGTAGTGTCGATCTCGGTGTGCTCGAGCATGTGCCCGATGTGCAGCGAGCCGGTCACGTTCGGCGGCGGGATGACCAGCGAGAAGGGGCGGCCGGCGGCCGCCGTCGAGGCGCGGAAGATCCCCGAGTCGATCCACCATTGCGCCCAACGGGGCTCAAACCGTTGGGGCTCATAGACTTTCTCTAGCTGCATCGGAACTGACAATTTTAACATGCGGGGTCGCGTGACGACCCTCTGTGGATAATCCGTCCGTAGGAGCGCGTAGCGGGCACGAACTCGAGCCGCGGGGGCGGTGCGCTGGGAGGATGCGGCATCCACCCGGCGGGTGGAGCCGGCGCTCGGCGTAGCGCGGGCACTCCTGCCTGCCGCGTCGCCACTCCTGGCGACGCAGGGCGAGTGCGGGGACAGGTCCGGGAATGGTTCCGCCGTGCGTCGGCACTAGTGCCGACGCGGCACGCTGAGAGCGCGCGCTACAACAACCGCCGCGTCGGCTTACGGACGGATTACCCTCTGTCGGTGGAGCGCGTGGAGGTTCTGCACTCTCCCGAGAGCGTCCGCCGAGGTTGACACCCCGGCGCGCGGTCTGGTTAAATGAGTTCTGCCAACCCGTTGCTCCTCAGTAGCTCAATGGTAGAGCATTCGGCTGTTAACCGAAGGGTTGTAGGTTCGAGTCCTACCTGAGGAGCCATCAGAAATCGGCGTTTCAATTCTGTACTTTACGGATGACCCCAATTCGACACTCGAACCTGGTGTATCGCAAGGGTTCGACTCAACGCGGTTTCGGGCCATCCTCGTGTTGCAGAGAGATTCATTTTGCATCGCTCAACGCAAGTCGAGAGACTTCAGGACCGGCTTTGGACTATTGGCCTTGACTTGCTCTTCATCGCAATGGCGCTCTTCATCGCTGCAGCAGTTGGTCGAGGCGCTGTTTCGCCTGCCCGTAAGCCGGGTCGGACTTCAGGCACTGGCGATACGCTTCTTTGGCCTTCGCGATATCTCCGGAATCCCGGTAGGCATCTCCAAGGAACAGCCGTGCCCGAAGGGAGTCCGGGTACCGTTCAAGAACCGCCTCGAAACCGACAATCGCCTCCCCATACTTCTTCTCCCGGAACAGCTTGTGGCTCAGATCGAAAACCGTCTCTTCCGGCGCTTGGAGCTGAATTCCATACCTCTGGCTGAGCGCCGCGAAGTGGGCATCGACGGCCTTCAGACCCGCCGCCTTGAGCTCGTCCGATGCCAGGAAGTCGGGAAAGACGAACAGGAGGCCATTGTTCAGGCTGGCGACGGGCACATGCCCATCGAGCGCCAAGGCCTCAGATTTCCAAAGCAACCCGGCTGGCGCTTCGCGTCGCAGGAGGTCGGCAAATACAGGGATGGCGTCCCTGACCAGTTGCCCGTAATCTCTGCCGCCGTAATCGAGGTAGAGACGTTTGCGGAGATCGCGGTTCTGCGCAAACGAGGTCCGCGCGGTTTCCTTCATGAAATCCAACTGCCAGCCGAAGGTTGGACTGGCCGCAATGCACGCGTCGAAGGCCTCCGGCCGGGTGAGAAAGGCGTAGACGGCGAAGAGACCCGCGTTGGACTGGCCGAACAGTATCCGGTACTTCTGGGTCCGGTAGCGCGCATCCACGTGTGGAACCAGTTCCTCGGTGACGAAGCGGACCAGGGTGTCGGCTCCGCGTCCTTGTCCGTTCGGATCGCCCGGGAAGATCGATGCCCGTTTCGGTACGGCGATCCCGATCAGGATCATCTCCGGCACCATCTCGCTGCCCAACGTCTCCATAGTCGAATAGGCGTTGGCCGCGACGGATGGCACGTCGCCATTCATTACGAACAGGACTGGGTAACGCCGCAGCGAGGTTTCGTAGTGCTCGGGCAGCTTGAGGAAATATTCGATCTTTTCTCCGTAGATCGCGGAAACCAAGGATCGGTACTCACCGATGGATAAAGTCCGGCTGCTCTCCGCCGCCGGGACGGTCGGGTCCACGGAAGGAGTGGGCGGGGCGGCGCTCTTGCTCTCTTGCGCATGGAGGCTGATCCCCAGCAGCAACAGCGTCGGCATTCCAAAAGAACAACAGAGTAGCTTCTTCATTGCGGTATTCCCTGGTCCTGCAACCACACTCTATCATGCACACAGCGTCATAATGCGAGTACGCCATTGGCCCGAAAAAGAAACTGGACTGGTTCGAGCGGACCGCGTTTTAGGCCACGGGAGTTCGAAATGCGTCCACAACGGGGAGCCAAATCTCTCAACGACTTCCGATCCTCCTTCGTGGGTACCCCGCTTCGATCTGCCGGGTGGCTGGGCGTACTGGCGAGTGGCGGCCCGCCTCCCCGCCTCGTTATGCTTGACGTAACGCATAATGAGAGATATCCTGGTGGGTGATCGTCAGCTATCGAGACAAGCGCACGAGAGACTTCGCCGCTGGGAAACGGGTGAAAGCGTTCTCTGGAATCGAACGAGCGGCGCGCTTGAAGCTCGACCGGCTGGAAGCGGCTACGGCGCTCAAGGACCTTGCCGTCTTGTCCGGGAATCGTTTCGAAGCGCTGGCCGGCGATCGTAAGGGACAGCACAGCATCCGCATCAACGACCAGTGGCGGATCTGTTTTGAGTGGCCGGACGGAGCGCCGGGACCGTCGAACGTCGAGATTGTTGACTATCACTAGGAGGACGCCATGGCAGTGACCGCGATACACCCGGGGGAACATCTGGCCGAAGAACTGAAGGAACTCGGCATGAGCTCCGCCGAGCTGGCGCGCAAGCTGGATGTGCCGACCAACCGCATCACCGGCATTCTGAACGGGCAGCGCTCCATCACCGGAGACACGGCCTTGCGTCTGGCACATTTCTTCGGCACGAGCGCGGAGTTCTGGCTTAACCTGCAAAGCCTCTACGAACTGCGTGTTGCCGAGAGGAAAGTGGGGAAATCGATAAGAGCGCTGCCCAGGTTCAAGCACCCCGAGCGCGTTCCCGCGTGACAGTGGTCGTCCGATGAGCAAGCAATATCGTAGTCCCCTGATGGCGTCGATCCACGAGACCGCCGGAGGCCTGCTCGCCGCCGGCGTCGTCGGCAAGCGTTCGATGCGTGAATTTGGCAAGGCGTGCCGCACGCCAATGCGGCCACTGAAGCCCAAAGAAATCCGCGCCCTTTATCGGCGGGAAGGCGGCAGCGCCATCGAAGCGAGCAGGACCGCGGGCCGCGCGATCGTAAGCGTGAGGGGCGACTCGACCATCGTGCAGTTGCAGAGACAGGACGGACTGACGCGCGCCACCCAGGGCCGGATGGCCGGCGCGCGGTCTGGTTAAATGAGTTCTGCCAACCCGCTGCTCCTCAGTAGCTCAATGGTAGAGCATTCGGCTGTTAACCGAAGGGTTGTAGGTTCGAGTCCTACCTGAGGAGCCACCTTTATTTTCAATAACTTGAGCCCGATCATGGGCCGTCGGACTGTACCGGTCGTGTACCGATGAGGGGTCGAACGGCAGGTTTGACGTTTATCTGCATTCACCTAGCCGATCAAGCCGTGAATCGAGACTCGAATCGGTTGAGTTGACTGAGACGGACGCGTTGATCCAGAGATTTCGTGAGATCAACCTATGGCGTCGCGGGGATGTAGGGCGCGCGTCCCAACACCGCCTCCTATATGGGCAGGACAATTCTCTTGGGATACCGGGGACAGTGGGGACACAGGGGCGCCCCAGCTTCCCCGGGCATGAGGCAGGCTCGACATTTCGGCACGAATCGCGTACAGTGGTCCCTTTACAGAAAGGGTCGTTCTCGTTTTGCGTCCGAGAATCGGAAATCCTGCGAAGGGCCTACTATGAACACGCTCCGCAAAATTGTGATGCTGGTAATGGGCGTCCTGGCTGTATTGGCGTTTCAAGTCTTTTCCGCCGCGCCTGGCAGTGCGGCTCCCGCCGCTGCGCCCGACGATGTTCCTCGCAGCATCGCGCCCTACTTCACGCCGGCCACATCGTCCCCCAGGGCGCCGGACACCGACGGCTTCCTCCAGCGCTGGCTGCTTCTCGAGCCGATCAACAAGCCGAACCGCAGCAACACGGTGTTTACCGACAGCTACGTCCGGAACGCCATGAATACCGAGTACTTCCCCAACCAGTTCACCGTCATTCCGCACAACGGCGACAAGGTGACGGTTGCCGGCCAGGAACTCGCATGGCATGCTC
>JBEKLW010000253.1:0-4815 GCA_050008815.1 Bryobacteraceae bacterium | reverse complement strand
CGACCAGCGCTTCGAGCGCCTCGCCCCGGTGCCGCTTTCGGTGGTCTGCTTCCGCTACCGGGGCAGCGACGAGCAGAACCAGGCAATCCTGGACGAAGTCAATGCCTCGGGCAAGATCTTCCTCTCTCACACCGTGCTCGACGGCAAGCTGGCGCTGCGGGTGGCGATCGGCAACCTGGCCACCGAGCGGCAGGACGCCGAGCAGGCCTGGGACCTGATCCGAAACGCCGTGCCGCGCTGAGCGGGCCCGGATGTTTCACTAGCAATCTGCAGCGGCGCGGGTCGGTCATGATCGACCGCTGCGTGCCGCCCAGGCGCTGGCTGATGCGCGCGGAGCCCTCGACAGGAGTATCGAGGCGGCAGGCTGAAGCCCGCGCCACGAGGCGGAGCTGGCGGCGCTTCGAGCCGCGCGGATTCACATCCCATCCCCGATCGTCTAGCCTACCGGCAACCTACTGATATTAAACCGGTTGCGTAGGCTCTGCCGGCGGAAGCCGGAGCCGACACCCAGGCTGGTGCTGGTAGCATGGGTACGGCATGAACAGGGACGAACTGGCGGCGCGGCTGGCCCGGCAGACCGGCAGCTCGAAGGCCGCCGCAGCCGACGAAGTGGACCGGGTGGTGAGCGACATCCTCACCCGGCTCCGCCGCGGCGAGAAGGCGCGGCTGCCGGGCCTGGGCACGTTCGTGCCGGGCGGCCAGCCCGAATTCCAATTTGACGAGGACCTCGGCGCGCGGGGGCGGAAGTGAGCCCCAACGGGCGCGCGACGCCCGCGGAGATCGCGCGCATAGTGCGAGGCTGCCTGGAGCGCGGCGACGCCGTAGAGATCGAAGGCCTGGGCGTCTTCCGGCCCGGCGGCCGCCGCGGAGGCTTCACCTTCCAGCCCGAGACGCGCAGCAAGGTCTTCCTGGCGTACGTGGCCGAAGACCGCGGCGCGGCCGGGCGCCTCTACGCGGACCTGCTCGGCGGCGGTCTCGACCCCTGGCTGGACCGCAAGAAGCTGCTGCCCGGCCAGAACTGGCCGCGCGCCATCGAGCAGGCCATTGCCGTCGCCGACTTCTTCGTGGCGTGCTTCTCTGGGCGCTCCACCGGCAAGCGGGGGCGGTTCCAGTCCGAGTTGCGCTACGCGCTAGACTGCGCTGCGATGCTGCCGCTCGAGGAGGTCTTCTTCATCCCGGTCCGCCTGGAGGAGTGCCGTGTGCCGGCGCGCATCACCCGCGACTTGCAGTACGTGGACCTGTTCCCGGACTGGGACCAGGGGATCAGGCGGATTCTGGCGGTGATCCGCAGGCAGATGCGCGCACGCACGCGGCCCCTGCCGCCCTCGATCCGCACGCAGCGCCGCGCGCACCGCCGGCATTTGCAGCCAGAAGTCGTGCTCCCCGGCGGGTCTGCCACAGGGCAGCCACAACCTGGGCGTGATAGCCTGCGGTGAGTAGTCCCAGGAGAAGCGGCGCATGATTTCACCGGCGGTTTTCAAGGAACTGTTTGACCACAACTACTGGGCGCGGGACCGGCAGCTACAAGCCTGCGCGGCGCTTACACAAGAGCAGTTTGTGCGTCCTATGGGCGGCAGTTTCCCCTCGCTGCGGGACACCCTGGCGCACCTGGTCGCGGTGGAGTGGATATGGCTCGAGCGGTGGCGGGGCCGTGGGCCGCGGTCGCTGCTGCCCGCGGAGGAGTTCCCCACGCTGGCCGCGGTTTCCGAGCGCTGGCGCGCGGTGGAGCGGGAGATGAGAGAGTACCTAGCCGGCCTGAGCGAAGAGGCTCTTGAGCGCCCCCTCACGTACGTCAACACCAGGGGCCAGACATGGACCTACCCGCTGTGGCGCATGATCTTCCACCTGCTCAACCATCAGAGCTATCACCGCGGCCAGGTGACAGACCTTTTGCGGCAACTGGGGGCGCAGGCCGCGCCGGTTGACTTCCTGAACGCGCACGACATGGGATTCCGTTCCTGACCTCGCTACGGACGCCGCGCCCACTCGCCTCGCCAGCAGGGCTTCATTGACGGCATGCGGCGCCGCCGCGTAACGTGGAGGTGCGGCAGGCTCGGCGGGGAGCACGACATGAAGAGCGACGGGATTCGCATCCTGGTCACCGGCGGCACGTTCGACAAGGAGTACAACGAGCGCACCGGGACTCTGTTCTTCCACGACACGCACGTTCCCGAGATGCTGCGCCTGGGCCGCTGCCTGCTCGACGTCGAGATTCGCACGCTGATGATGATCGACAGCCTGGAGATGACCGCCGATGACCGGCGGATCATCGCCGAGCACTGCGCCGGCACGCCGGAGCCGCGCATCGTCATCACGCACGGCACCGACACCATGGTGGAGACGGCGGCGCACCTGGCGCAGGCGGTGCGCGGCAAGACCATCGTCCTGACGGGGGCTATGGTGCCTTACAAGTTCGGCAGCTCGGACGGATTGTTCAACCTGGGCAGCGCGCTGGCCTTCGTGCAGACGCTGCCGGCCGGCGTCTACATAGTGATTAACGGCCGGTGCTTCCCCTGGGACCGCGTGCGGAAGAACCGCGAGAAGGGGACCTTCGAGGCGGTCTGATGGGAGCTTCGGCGAGGACGCTTCCGATGCGGAGGGGCGGCAGCCCTGGCGCGGACTGGCTGACTTACTTCGCCGGGGCTGGGGGCTTGCTCTCGGGTGTCGCCGGGGGCTTGCTCGCGGCGCCGGGCGGCGGCAACGAGGCGAGCTTCCGGCGGACCGTGGCCGCCAGCTTGCTCCCCGGCGCCAGCTCCAGGTAGGTTGAGTAGGCCTCGCGCGCGGCTTGCGGGTGCTTCAGTTTCACCTCGGCATCGCCAAGCCTCAGATAGGCCTGGGCGAAGGTGGGATTCCATTTCAGCGCCTCGCGGAACCGGCCCGCCGCCGCCTTGTAGCTCTTCTTAGTGAAGTAGAAGTTCCCGATCCTGAGTTCCTTCTCGGCTGCCAGAGGGTTGAAGGAGTACGCCTTCGGCTTCTGAAGGTTCTCGTCCTCCTCGGGGGGGGCCTGTTCGGTGGGAGGAGCTTGCTTCGGGGCGGGGTGTTGCGCCCATACCGCGCTGAAAATGAAGGTCATGAGCGCCAACCGCGCGGCGGCGCGCCGGCGGCGCGGAAGCCTCACGTCGCGAGCGGGGAATACGTTCATCCGAGTGTCTCTAGCGAGCATTCCTCACCAACGACCTGCTGCGGCGGGGCCGGCCGACGTTCCTGCAAAAACCGGGGACAGACAGCCACTTTTCGCTGGCGCGAGTCCGTTGTCCGCAGTGAACTTGGAGCGCGAAAAGTGGTGGTCTGGCCCCGGTTTTTGCGTCAGACAGCCACTTTTCGCTGGCGAGAGTCCGTTGTCTTCGGCGAACCGGCAGTGCGAAAAGTGGTGTCTGGCCCCGGTTTTTGCTGCCACAATAGAAGTATAAGCCCGCCCGACGCGGCGCGCCCGCGCCAGCGTTGGGCGCGAGGCCGAAGTTCCTCCATGGACCTCCGCGAAAAGGCCAGCCGGTTGCCTCCGCTGCCCGGCGTGTACCTCTACAAGGGCGACGGCGGGCAGGTTCTCTACGTTGGCAAGGCCAAGAACCTGCACAACCGCGTCCGCAGCTACTTCGCCGAGGACAAGCTGGCCGAGGCCAAGACGGGCACGCTGATCCAGGAAGCGCGCGAGGTGGAGTACATCCTGGTTGACAACGAGAAGGAAGCGCTGGCGCTGGAGAACAACCTGATCAAGCAGTGGAAGCCGCGCTTCAACGTCCTGCTGCGCGACGACAAGACCTACCCCTACATCAAGCTCACGCACGAGAAATACCCGCGCGTCTACGTCACGCGGCGCGTCACCAAGGATGGCTCCACCTACTACGGCCCCTACTTCCCCGGCAATCTGGCCTACCGGCTGGTTCACTTCATCCACCGTTTCTTCCAGGTGCCCTCGTGCAAGGTGGACCTGACGCGCCGGCACCCGCAGCCCTGCCTTCAATACCACATCCACGGCTGCCGGGGGCCGTGCGTCGAAGGGCTCACCAGCGACGAAGCGTACGCGCGCGCCATCCGCCAGGTGCGGCTGTTGCTGGAGGGGCGGCACAAGGACCTCATCGCCGAGTTGCGCGGCCACATGGAGCAGGCCTCCGACCAGATGCGCTTCGAGCAGGCGGCGGTGCTGCGCGACGTCATCGCCACCGTCGAGGAGGTCGACCAGCGGCAGAAGATGGCCGCCGCCGAGGGCGAGGACACCGACATCTTCGGCTTCTACGCCGAACCTCCGCTGGTAGCGGCCAATGTGTTCCACCTCCGCAACGGCCGGATCGTGGACCGCCGCGAGTTCTTCTGGGAAGACCAGGCGGAGTTCGATCCTGCCGAGTTCTGCTCCGCGTTCCTCAAGCAGTTCTACCTGGACCAGCCGTATATCCCGGCGCTGGTCCACGTGCCGCTGGACTTCGAGGATCGCGAGGCGCTCGAGGAGCTGCTGGGGGAGAAGCGCGGGCGCAAGGTGGAGATCCACACGCCGCAGCGCGGCCAGAAGAAGGCCCTGCTGGAGCTGGCCGCCACGAATGCCAAGCACCTCTTCGACCAGCGCTTCCGGGTGATGAAGCCATCCTCGCAAGCCATCCAGGGCGCCTTGCAGGAGCTGCTCAATCTGCCCGAGCCGCCGCGGTGCATCGAGTGCTTCGACGTCTCCCACACGCAAGGGGAGGAGAAGGTGGCGAGCATGGTGGTGTGGGAGGACGGGCGGATGAAGAGGTCCGGCTACCGGAAGTTCATCATCCGCGAGGTGGAAGGCAACGACGATTTCGCCTGCATGCGCGAAGTGATCCGGCGGCGGTACGCGCGCCT
>JBEKLW010000252.1:0-4815 GCA_050008815.1 Bryobacteraceae bacterium | reverse complement strand
CCCGCGGCTGGAGAAGCTGCACTCGATTCTCCTGGCTGCGCGCCGGACCGCGTTCTACGGGGAAGCTTCGATCCCCTCCCTCGCCGCGGTCCCCGCGCAGCGCTCGTTGGGTGCTCTGCTCGCCGGCTTCCGGGTGGTTCCTCTAGCAGAGTTTCTGGCCCGGCGGGAAGAGTTTCTCGTTCCGGGCGCCGCTTCGGTGTTTGCCCCCCGCAAAGGCGTTCAGAGCGTGCCGAACGGCTGGCGCGCCAGGCTTGGGTTTCGTGCCGAGGCGATGGAAGGCAGTGCCGCCGCGCTGCTCCGGATCGCCGACTCCGGAGACGCGCTCCGGCGCCTGCGCGGCGCGCGCCGCGTGCTGGTCAATACGCTCCTGGGCGAGCCCTTGCTCTCCGAAGCAATGCGCGAGCGGCTCTGGAGTGCCTTTGAGCTGCCCGTTCTCGAGCGCCTTTGCAGCCTCCACGGGGAGACGCTGGCTTCCGAGTGCGACGCCCACGATGGGCTGCACCTGGACGCCCAGGCCGCCGTCTTCGAGTTAATTCGCGGCGAGCTAGTCGTCACCTCCCTGGCTTGGGTCCACTGCCCAGTGATCCGGTTGGGCACCGGCCTGGCGGGCGTGATCGCGCAGGCCCAATGCGCCTGTGGCGACAATGCTCCACGCTTCCTTCCCACCGCCGCCGACAGCCTCCGGCTACGCCCCGTTGGTACGGCCTTCCAGCTCCGCTCGCCCGGCCTTCCGGTGAACTGGTAGGATCCCGCTCCCCGCCAGTTGACTTTCCAGGTGACACTGACTTAGCAAGGTATCAGTGAAGCCCCATCTCGAAAGCGAACCTTCGCCCATTCCGGGGATCTCGCGCAACGTCTTTGTCCTCGGCCTGGTCAGCCTCTGCACGGACGCCTCGTCCGAGATGATCTATCCGCTAATCCCCTTGTTTCTCCTGGGCACGCTGCGGGCGCCGGTGGCGGTCCTGGGCGTGATCGAGGGCCTGGCGGAGGCGACCGCCAGCGTTCTGAAAGGGGTCTCGGGCTGGGTGTCGGACCGCGTCGGCCGCCGCCGCCCGTTGGTCATCGCCGGCTACGGTCTGGCGGCGGTCACCAAGCCGCTGCTGGCCCTGGCCCTGGGCTGGCCGCTGGTCCTGACGGCGCGCGTGCTGGACCGCTTCGGGAAGGGCCTGCGCGGCTCCCCGCGCGACGCCTTGATCGCCGACTCCACCGACCCGGCGTTTCGCGGGCGTGCCTTCGGTTTCCATCGCAGCGCGGACCAGGCCGGCGCTGTCATCGGCCCGCTGCTGGCCCTCCCGCTGCTGGCGCTGTTCCACGAGAATTACCGCGCGCTGTTCACCGTGGCTTTCCTGCCGGCGGCCCTGGGTGTGATCGCGCTCACCGCCGTTCGCGAAACCGGGCGCCGCCCCGCGCCGGGCGCTCCTCCGGCCGGCTTCCGTCTGCGGGACGCCGCGCCGGCGTTCCGGCGTTTTCTCGGGGTCACCCTGCTGTTTGCCCTGGGCAATTCCTCGGACACGTTCCTCATCCTCCGCGCCCGGCAACTGGGCCTCGAAGCCCACGAGATCATGCTCCTCTACGCCGCCTTCAACCTCACCTACGCGCTCTCGGCCTACCCGGCGGGCGTGCTCTCGGATCGCATCGGTCGCAAACGCGTGCTGGTGTCCGGCTTCGGCGTCTTCGCGCTGGTCTACTTCGGCTTCGGTCTGGCCGCGGGCCGGGCCGCGGTGTGGCCGTTGTTCCTGGTCTACGGGCTCTACCAGGGCCTGACGGACGGTACGGCGCGGGCCTTCGTGGTCGATCTGGTCGGGCCCGCTCACCGCGCCACCGCTCTGGGGTTTTACGCCACCGCCACTGGCCTGGCCGCCTTCCCGGCCAGTCTCTTCGCTGGCCTGCTCTGGCAACGGTTGGGCCCCGCCGCGCCGTTCTACTACGGCGCCCTGACGGCGGCGCTGGCAGCGGCGGCCTTCCTGCTGCTCGTCCGGGCGCCTGGCTCCAGCCGTCCGGGCATCCGGTAAAGTGGTAGGGATGTCGGCACCTGAATCCGATGCCCTGGAGCGCGGCCGCGCCGCGATGAGCGCCGAGGCCGAGGCTATCGCCCTGGCCGCCGGCCGGCTGGATGAGCATTTTGCGCGCGCCGTCGACCTGATCGCGCATCACACCGGGAAGATTGTCGTCACCGGCATCGGCAAGTCCGGCCGCGTCGGACAGAAGATCGTGGCGACGTTTTCGAGCACCGGCATGCCCGCGGTCTTCCTGCACCCTGCCGAGGCCGCGCACGGCGACTTGGGAATCTACGCGCCCCAGGACCCCACCATCCTGATCTCCAAGAGCGGCGCCACCGCCGAGCTGCTCCGGTTGGTGGGCCTGCTGCGCAAGTTCCGCTCGCCATTGATCGGCATCCTTGGCAACCCGGATTCACCGCTGGCGCAGCAGGTGGACATCGTGCTCGATGCCTCGGTGCGCGCCGAGGCGGATCCGCACAATCTGGCGCCCACCGCGAGCGCCGCCGTGGCCATGGCGATCGGCGACGCGCTGGCCATCGCCGTCATGCAGGCGCGCGAGTTCACTCCCGAGGAGTTCGCCCTCTACCATCCCTCCGGCCAGCTCGGCCACAACCTCTCCCTGACGGTTCGTGAGGTGATGCATTCCGGCGACGGGGCTGCCTGCGCGGCGCCCGAGGACCCGCTCAAGTCCGTCGTTATCGCCATGACGCGCCGGCCGCTCGGCGCCGCCTGCGTCCTGGACGCCGAAGGCCGCCTGCTGGGGCTCATAACCGACGGCGACCTGCGCCGCGCACTCCAGGCCCACGACGATATCCGCGGGCTGCGTGCCGCCGACATCATGACGCCTTCTCCGATCACCATCGGCCCCGACGCGCGCCTTCACGAAGCGCTGGGCCTGATGGAGGACCGGCCGTCGCAGATTTCCGTGCTGCCGGTCGTCGAGCCGCTCACGCGCCGCTGCCTCGGCCTGGTCCGCCTGCACGACATCTACCACGCCCGCGGTTAGCGCCGGCGTGAGCCGCTCGGCCGCGCGGTTGGCGCCTGTGGCGTAGGCTTTGCCGCTTTTTGGCATCCGCAAACGGACAGCCTGCCGCCTCGACACTCATGTCGAGGGCTCGCGCGTTAGCCCGCGCCGCTCTCGGCTCGCGCCCGTAGTGCCGTAGCGCGCGCTCTCAGCGTGCCGCGTCGGCACTCCTGCCGACGCACGGCGAGCCTCGTGTGCTGCTCGGTCAACGACGTACACCCACTAGCCGAGCTGCGACCGGAAGGGAGCGGATGCCTGAACTGCGTGGCACGCCCCTGCGCCGGAGCCGCGCGGCTAGCGCCGTTCCAGTTCGCGGTAAACGTCGCGCTTCGAAATCCCGCGCTCCCGTGCCACGGCCTTCATGGCGTCCATCCGGCTCATGCCGGAGCGCGTGTACGCCTCGACTGCCTCCGGGATCGGAACGCGCTGCTCGGCCTGCGGCTGTTCGGCCTTGCCGACCAGCACCGTGAATTCGCCCTTGAGCGGGATGCGGGCCTTGCCCAGTTCGGCCGCGCTGCCGCGCAGGAACTCCTCGTGGATCTTGGTCAGCTCGCGCGCCAGCACCACCGGCCTCGGGCCGAGCACCGCCTCGATGTCGGCCAGCGTCGCCAGGATGCGGTGGGGGGCTTCATAGAAGATCAACGTCGCCCCCTCGTCCTTGAGCCGCGCCAGCGTCTTGCGCCGCTCGGCCGGGCGCGAGGGCAGGAACCCGGCGAAGTGAAACTCGTCCGTGGGCAGCCCGGAAGCGGCCAGGGCCGCCAGCGCCGCCGACGGCCCCGGCGCCGGCTCGACCCGGATGCCCCTGTCAATCGCCTTCCTCACCAGCCGGTAGCCGGGATCGGAGACCAGCGGCGTGCCCGCGTCGGAGACGAGCGCGATGTTTGAACCCGCCTCGAGCTTCTCGATCAGCTCGGAGGCCCGCAGCGCCTCGTTGTGCTCGTGATAACTCGTCGTCGGCTTGTGGATGCCGTAATGATCCAGCAGCTTGCGGGTCTGCCGCGTGTCCTCGCAGGCGATCAGATCGGCTTCGCGGAGCACCCCCAGCGCGCGCAGCGTGATGTCCTCCAGGTTGCCGATCGGCGTCGCCACCAGGTAGAGCGTCCCGGCCATGGATAGATTATGGCGCGGCGCCGTCCTTCCTGGCCGGTCCGTTTCCATGCAACCCCTTGTCAATGTGGAGCCGCCGAGGTGGCGCCGGCCTTCACTTTGAGCGGCAGCACAAGCGTGACTGTCGCCGATGCCGTGTTGGCTATGTCGGCCTGCCTGCTCGCGGTCACGATCACGGTGCATGTTCCATAGATTTCACTGGGGGCGGTGTAGAGTCCCGAGGAGTCGATGTGACCGGGCCCCGCCGATTTCGCGTGCGGACTTCGGTGCACATCCCACGTGATGGCGGTGTTGTTAGTGCCCGTGAATGCCGCGGCAAATTGCTGGGTTTGAGAAACGCTGAGCGTCACGGATGCCGGAGTAACCGCCATGGTCGGCGCCCTCTCCGGTCCGATGCCCACGTTGAGCAGCGAATGCGGAACACCAGAGGTACTGACGCTCAGAGTATTCTGGGCTCTGCGCGAGAATTCGACGAAGTGCCCAACTGACGCGGGTTTCAGACTCTCGGCCTTCGCAGCTGCGGTCGGCGATTCTAGGGCTTCGGACGACCGGTGGCAGACCGACGGCTTGGGGAGACCGGAGTCTCGCCCCAGAGCAAAGGCCGTGTTTCCGGCGTATTGGAGCGCCCTGTCCCTCGATGGAAGTACTTGATTCTATGAAGGTTGATAACCATCCTCTGCCAAG
>JBEKLW010000251.1:0-4826 GCA_050008815.1 Bryobacteraceae bacterium | reverse complement strand
AAAACCGGGGCCAGACACCACTTTTCGCGCTCCAAGTTCGCTGAAGACAACGAACTCGCGCAAGCGAAAAGTGGCTGTCTGTACCCGGTTTTTGTGAGGACGCCGGCCGAGCGCAACTTCAGAAGATGCCAGCCTCCCGCAAGCCGCAGCCGAAGGCGTGTGAGAAGATCGGGCTAGCGCCGGTGACGCTTGCGCCCGTGTCCCAGCTACTCCGAACTAAGAACATCGACAAGCTCATCGCCGAGTCCGAAGCGCCCGGCAAGCGGCTGCGCAAGACGCTCGGGCCCTGGAGCTTGGCGGCCCTCGGAATCGGCGCCGTCATCGGCTCGGGGATTTTTATCCTCACGGGCACCGCCGCGGCCGGCGAGCAGGGCTTCAACTCCATTCTCAAGGCCCCGGTCCTGGATTTGCTTCTCCACGGCGGACACGCGGTCTCGACCGCGGGCCGCCCGGGCGCCGGCCCGGCCATCGCGCTCTCCTTCCTGCTGACCGCCGTGGCGTGCAGCTTCGCCGCCCTGTGCTATGCCGAGCTGGCCTCGATGATCCCCGTCGCCGGCAGTGCGTACACCTACGCGTACGCCACCCTGGGAGAGATCTTCGCCTGGATCATCGGCTGGGACCTGATCCTGGAGTACGCCGTGTCCAACATGGCCGTGGCCGTGGGTTTTTCGGCGTACTTCAACGACCTGCTCGACAGCCTGTTCGGCATCCACCTGCCGCCGCAGTTGTCCAGGCCCATCTTCGCCGGCGGCCACCCCACGGGGAGCTGGTTCAACTTGCCGGCCCTGATCGTGCTGCTCGTTCTCACGTGGATTCTGGTGCGCGGGGTCCGCCAGAGCGCGCGCGCCAACAACCTGATGGTCGCCATCAAGATCGCCGCCATCCTGATCTTCGTCGTGGGCGCGGCGGGTGCCGTGCGGGCGGAGAACTGGCGGCCCTTCATGCCCAACGGCTTCTCCGGCGTGATGACCGGCGCGGCGATTGTCTTCTTCACCTACATCGGGTTCGATTCGGTCTCGACCGCGGCCGAGGAGTGCCGCCGGCCGCAGCGCGACCTGCCGTTCGGCATCATCGCCAGCCTGATCGTCTGCGCGCTGCTCTACATCGCCGTGGCGCTGGTGCTCACCGGGATCGCGAAGTGGAACACGCTCGGAACGGACGCCCCGGTGGCCGACGCGCTGAGGCTGCTGGGCTATGAGTCGATCCGGCGCTGGGTCGTGCTGGGCGCCCTCCTGGGCATGCTGTCTTCGCTGCTGGTGTTCCAATACGGGCAGGCGCGGGTGTGGTTCGCGATGTCGCGCGACGGCCTGCTGCCCGCGGTGTTCTCGAAGGTGCACCCGCGGCACCGCACGCCCCACGTGAGCACCTGGATCGCCGGGCTGGCGGTGGGCATCCCGGCGGGCATCTGGGACGTGGGCACGTTCGCGGACTTGGCCAACATCGGGACGCTGTTCGCCTTCGTCGTGGTCTCGGCCGCCGTGATCGTCCTCCGGCGCACGCAGCCGGACCGCCCGCGCGCTTTTCGCATGCCGGGAGTCCCCTGGCTGCCGTGGGTTTCCATCGGCGGCTGCCTGTTGCTGATGCTGAGCCTGCCGCTGGAGACCTGGGTGCGCTTCGTCGTCTGGCTCATTATCGGGCTGGGCGTCTACTATGTGTTCGGAAGGAAGCACAGCCGGCTCCGGCTGCCATCGGGAGGGTAGCTCACTATGCGAACTCTGACCCTGCTTTTGGCCGCGGCCACCGCGTTCGCGCAGACCGCGCACCAGCACCACCCGCCGCAATCCGCCCAGGAATACGCGCGCGTGCTCAACCAACCCGAGCGTGAGAACTGGCAGAAGCCGCACGAGGTTGTGCAAGCCCTCGCTCTCGCGCCCACCGATGTGGTAGCGGACATAGGCGCAGGCGCGGGCTACTTCGCCCGGCGACTCGCGCGGCATGTTGCCAAGGTCTACGCGGTGGATATCGATGCCGATCTGCTGAAGATCGCCGGAGAGGGCGCGCCGGCGAACCTTGCAATCGTCCTCGCCGCGGCCGACGACCCGAGGCTTCCGCCGCACTCGGTGGATCTCATCTTCTTCTGCGACGTGCTGCACCACATCCAGAACCGTGGGGCGTACCTGCCGAAGCTGAGACTCGCCCTGAAGCCCGGCGGGCGGATCGTGAACATCGATTTCTACAAGAGGCCACTGCCCATCGGCCCGCCCGTCTCGATGAAGCTCTCTGAGGAGCAGGTCATCGGCGAGTTCCGCCGGGCCGGCTTTCGGTTGGTGAAGACCGAGAGGTTCCTCCCCTACCAGTACTTCCTCGTGTTCGCGGAGTAGGCGCGGCCCGGTTGCGGCGGCCGCCCGGCTGCGGTTTCTCTGCAATGCCCCGCAACTTCACCCACGCACCTCGGGTTATTCCTGGTAGAGGAGATCTCAACCAACCATGAAGAACTGCAACTTGCTTCGATGCGCCGGCGGAGCGTTGATCTTGACCGGCCTGATGTTTGCGCAGGCGCCGCCTCCGGCCGGGCCTCCCGGTGGCGGACCGGGCATGCCGGGCCCCCGCGCACGGGCGGCACACCGCTTTGAGCGGCTCGCCGCCGTTCTGAACCTTACCGAGGACCAGAAGACCCAGATCCGTTCGATCGTCCGGCAATCGGCCGAGCAGGCCAAACCGGTGCACGTCCAAGTCCGCGACAACCACAAGGCGATCGAGCAGCTCGTCCACAGCGCCGCAGCGGGACCGGACTTCGACAAGCAGCTCCAGGACCTGGCGAACACCCAGGGGTCGCTGACCGCCCAACTGGCGGTGATCCACGCCAAGGCGCAATCGCAGATCTGGGCGCTCCTGACTCCCGAGCAGCACCAGAAGGCTGAGATAGTGCGGCAGCTCCTGGGGCCGGGACCGGATGGCCTGATGTGGGGCGCCCGGGGCGGCGGCGGCGCGGGCAGGGGCATGGGCATGGGCAGGGGTATGGGCCCGCACATGCCTCCCGGACCGGCGCAGTAGCGGGGCAGGGCACGGGCGCGGCCAGCCCCGATGCGTGTGTAGGGGCCGATCATGATCGGCCCCTACGCGAGGGCCGCGCCCATCCACGCGCACGCTACTTCAACCGGCAGAGCGGATCGCCGATCACGATGTTCTGCCAGCTCAGAGCCGGGATCGCCAGGTAGTAACTCTCCGCCAGCGTGCGTCCGCTCAGATAGGCCGGGAAGAGCAGGTCGGGCCGCGGCGTCAGGGGCAGATAAGGCTCGTACACGTGGCCCGAGACACCGGTGGCGCCCTCGTGGATGTAATCGGCCGAAAGCGTTTGCGGGGCGCCCGCAAACCAGTGGGTGCGGTCCTTCCAGGTGCCGATGTTCCAGTTGTCCGGCGGGCGCGCGAAGGTCCGGCCGTTGCTGGAGACGTACTCCGTGACGATGGCGCCCGGCAGCCACTGGAATCCTAGAAACCGCTGCTTGCGGTTGGGATCGTTCGAGCCCCAGCCGCCGTAGCCGATGACATCCCGCTGGTTGTAGAGCACCTGGGTCGTCTCCTCCAGCACCACCCTCCCCGCCGGCAGCAGGATGGCCGCGTTCCGCAGCCAGTCGTTTCCGATAGCGTCGTCCTGCGACTTCAGGTCCAGGGCCACGCGCCCGCGGTTCAGTGCGGCCAGCGAGCGGTCGATCATCCCCCGGACCTCATCGAAGTCGTACGCCGCCAGGCGGCAGACCAGGTACATCGGGAAGTGCGGGTGGGTGAAGGGCTCCTCGCGGTGGCGGAAAAACGGATTGACGAGCGCGCCCGCCAGCGCGTGCTTCTGCCCAGGCAGGTCCGCATACAGCAGGGTCAGCTCGGAATCGACGGCCGCCTGGTCGCCCTGCAGGCCGGCGGAGCCTTCGATCTTGAGCGGCACTCCGAGTGTGGTCGCGATGTACAGGATCGTCTCTTCCAGCCGCTTCGATTTCAGGCAGGCCGCGATCGGGGCCGCCACCTGCTTGTCGTAGACCTCGCGAGAGATGGCCTCCGCAATCGGCGCGTCGATCACGCAGACATTGGCGCGCGGAATCCCGCGCCGGAACGAGTAGTATTCGCCGATCCGGCGCGAGACGGCCGAGTTGCGATTGACCACGACCAGGACGTTCTCCGACCCCTGGGCCAGCGCGACAACCGCCGCCAGGAACCCCAGTGCTGCGCCTCGCTGCACCCTACGAGCTTAACCCGGATGCTTCACCAACAGCCGTAATCCGTCCGTAAGCCGACGTGGCCTCCACTTTGTGGCGCGCGCTTCAGGCGGTTCTTGTGGCGCGAGCTTCAGCTTGCAGCGTCGGCTTTGCCGTCCTTTGGCATCCGTAGCCGGACAGCCGACGTCTGGCACAACGCTTCCCGGGCATGTCCCCGCACTCGCCCTGCGTCGGCACAAGTGCCGACGCGGCACGCTCAAGAGCGCGCGCTACGACAACCGCCGTACAAGAACCGGGGCCAGACTACCACTTTTCGCGCTCCAAGTTAGCCGAAGACAACGAACTCGCACAAGCGAAAAGTGGCTGTCTGTACCCGGTTCTTGTGAGGCGCCGGCTGACGGACGGATTACCGGCTCGGCACTCCCCATACGGTAGAATGAGATTGCCAAACGGATGTCTTCTCCCGCCCCGCACCGGAATCTCCCGCTGAGTTCAGCCCTCTCCGAGCAGCGCGAGGCCGCCCGCGAGCAGCTCTCCGCCGCCTGGCAGCTTCAAATGTGCTGCCTCGAGGAGGCCCTCAACACGGGCTGGCGGGAAAACATCGATCAGGTGCTCGACGACCTGTTCGCCGAGCTGGCTCTGCGCGGGGAGGCGGAATTCCACGCTGAGCTCGAGCGG
>JBEKLW010000250.1:0-4852 GCA_050008815.1 Bryobacteraceae bacterium | reverse complement strand
CTCGGCGGCCTGGGCCAGGACGCCAAAGGCCGTCATGGGTGACCGGCAGGGTATTCGAGAGCTTCGGGAAGCCCTCAGCGCTACGCACGAGCTCCAAGACTGGCTTCATGCGGCCGAAGACGCAGAAGCAGACGCAGCCTTGGTGGATGCCATTGTGGCTGCGGTCGCCGCCCAGCCCGGGCTAAAGCAGAACGAACTCAAGAGCCGCGTGAGTGACGATGGTCGTCGGCTCAGCACCCTCGCCGCGTGGTTGGAAAAGGGCAAGCGGTTGAGGCGTGTCAAGCAAGGCCCCACCTATGTGCTGTATCCACCCGACTATCCACTCGAGCCACCGGCCTCCGATGCCGCTCCGGCTCCTGAGACGACACGCCCAAGAAACTCGATCGTGGTGCCTGTACTTCGGTCTGCGCGATCTCGCTCCGCCGCTCGCGCCCGACCCCTAAGCCTAGAGGACCTCCCATACATCCGTCTGCCCAAGGCACCGATCGCCTGGGAGGAGCGGTACCGGGCGCAGTCCGAAGCGATCCTGGACGCCACCGCGGGTGTGGGGGCGCACGACACGAATGCAAAAGTGTCGCGTAGCACTCTCCCGCGCTTCATCGTCTCCGGCAACGGTTGGGTGCTCGCCAAGGAGGAGGCGCTGCCACCGAACGAGCGGCCTGACCCGGCCTTCAGGCAGATGTTTCCAACGGCGGGCTCGACGCTATGGGTTGATCCCAAAGGAAGATGCGTAGCATTTCCATCGGCACCAGCGGTCGTGCTGACAACCGACCGGGCGGGCGCAAGGCTCGCCCAGCGTGGCCTCACGTATGACGTCTATCGTGCCGACGTGAACGCAGACGGTTCGGGCATGCTCTTCCTCTCTCGCGATGGCATCCTGCACGGCTACACCGAGACGCTCCAGCCTCTACTGGCTCAACGTGTCGCAGACCTACCCGAGTACATCGCGCAGGCAAACCGCTTCGGCATCGACCTGGGCCAACTCAAGAATCACACCCGCAGCATAGCGCTCTCAACCGATCGCTCGCGTTATCTCGTCACGGTCGTCGATGAGGCATGGTGCTACGACACGACGACCGCTCACCCCCTCTGGGGGCTTCGGTTCCCAGCGAAGGAAGGCTGGAACGAGATCGCCGCCGAGCGCTCGGAGCGGGTCGGGGCGAGTGCCGAGATCAACGCCGCGCTCCGACTGATGGAACTCTCGCTTCCCGTGAGTCCCGAGGCTATCACACGCCAGTACAGGGGACTGGCGATGCGGTGGCACCCCGACCGCAACCCGCAGGATCCGGAGTCGACGCGGAGATTTCAGGAGCTCGGGGCAGCAATGGAACTGCTGACGGGGGTCGATCTCTCCCACCTCTCGGGCTCGGAGATCGAGCGGGTGAGCTATCAACAAGTGCTGCACCACAGCCCAGCCACTCTCCCTGACGGAAGAATGGCGACCTTCTCCGTGACACTGCAGGCGGGAGGGGCGTTTGGTGCCGACTGGATCTATGCCGCAAACTTTGCTCGCGCAGGGCACGGCACCTTTCTGGCGGGCTACAGTGGCAGGGTCGTCGAAGTCGACGCGTCGGGGATCCCACTGCGCGTTTACGACATCGGGGCCGTCCCCCGGCATATCGCAGAGACACCCTCACATCGCTACATCCTTACCGATACACGGCTCTACGTTTTGTGGCAGGATCAGCTCGAGGCGCTCGTGGATGTGTTCGATCAGGGCAACCTCATCGTGGGTGATATTGGCTTTGGCTTACTACAGCCAAAGCGGTTCCAGTGGTTCACTCCGACCGGTCGGCTCCTCGGGGAGGTGCAGACGCGCGACCCGATTCGTCGGACATACTCTGGGCCGGCAGGGCTCGTGGTCGAAACGCGCACACATCGCGGGATCATCAGCGGGGCGCCGAGCTGGTGGTAGATGTGGCAGGCGAGCGACGCTGGACTGTTCGGCGGCCCTGCCCGCGTGGCAGACGCTTTGAAGCGCAAACGGGAGCCGTGCGGACTCATCCCAGCGCTAGCGAGCCGATTAACAAGGAAATGGAGCTGACGGGCCGCGGCGGCCGGGCATCCAGGTAGTGCTTCGGGGTTGCGGCCGCCGCGCGGCCCGTCAGCTCCATTTCCTAGCCGTTAGGGCGACAGCGGCCAAAGGCCACAGCAGGTCACGGATGATGTCAGACGACCCAAGGATCATCGCATCGAAGGTCTATTCAAGTATCGCGATGATCGCGCAGCGGAACGTCGCCGACCGCATGGGGAAGCTTCGCGACGCCCGGACTGCCATCAGCCAGGATCCCTCACGGACCGAGAACATCGATAAGTGGGCGGCAGCTCACAATGAGTTGGTTCGGGAAGCCTGCGTGGCCATTGTGTTCGCCGCCGCTGCTCTGGAGTCATACATTTACGACTACGGCGCGCGGCGTAGGTCGGACACCTTCATGAAGAAGTACGTGGACAAACTCGACATCGTCGCAAAGTGGGCGCTCGTTCCGGAGTTGGTTGCTGGTAAGCCTTTTTCGACCGATCGGCAGGGATTTGCGCTTCTGCGCGATCTAGCGTCCGCTCGCAATCAGCTCATTCACTTCAAGTCCGGGCCCGGGCGGGAAACAATGTCAGCGGACTGGCTTGCGGAGAAGGCTGAACTGGCCGTCCAGGCGCTGCACGCGATGATCAAGGATATGGCCTCTTTTGATCCCGAAGAGCTGCCGTGGCTTCAGTTCAGCGATGGACGAGGGCTGTGGGGAGCGCCGCCCTAACACCGCGCTGCACCAGACGGCCGCGGCGCTGTCGGTGAGCGGCCGCGGGTGAGCGCCAGCGTTAGACGTCACGAAAGCAGAGGAGGTGCTAATGGCAGCGCAAATCCCAACTCGAAACACCTCGAAATATGCCGGACAGTATGCCGGCACGTTCGACTCCCAACGGATCGTCGAGATCTTCGCGGACTCTCACAGGATTGCACTGTCCTCGAAGAATCCTGACACGGCAGGTGATCGATTTGCCCTAGCTGTCGAGGCATATCATCAGCTCATGTCCATGGGGCCATCTGCCGACGTGCGAGGGTCGGTGCAACAGGCGATGGAAAACCTGGTCGAGTTGTTCCCGGCACAGGTCGTAGCGAACGAGGCCCTTGGACTACGCGAAAAGGCGCGAAAGTTGAAGACAGCACGGAAGCAGCTTGACCTTCTTCGCCGAGCGCGCGAAATCGTGGATCGTGGCCTAACCGAACATCCATCCAGTTCAGTGCTTCAGGCGGCGGCGGCCGAATTGCGAATAGAGATTTCTCAATCAGAGGCCGCGGTAAGGTGACGTCTACGCGCCTCTGCAGCCGACGAACGGCACCGCAAAACCGGGGCGGCTCGACACACGGGTGAGCGCCGCTCGCGGCTGAGCGGCAGGTCGGTTAGCCGCAGGCAAGCATGTCGCGCTCTAGAGCGAACCGGTGTATGATTCGCACAGAATCTCGGTGAAGGCAGACATGACCAAGGCGTTTGAGGAAGTTCTTAGGGAGGTCTCCAAACTTCCCGAGGCCGAGCAGGCGGCGCTCTACCAGGCAGGGAAACTTCCGAGAGGGGAGGGCGCGGTCGTCGCTGGCAAGGCTGACCGCCGCGGGCACTCGCGAACCGGGCGGCTCGCCGGGTTTCCGTTTCACCTGAAACGGGGGACTCTGATACCATCCGTTCCGGGACCGTGCCTCGCCAATCCGTCCATCTCTCCCATCTTCATCCCCGGTAACCGTCGACGGTCGGAAGGAGACCACACATGGCACAGGAGTTGAGATTCGGGCTGATCGGTGTGGGCGCGGTGTCGCCGCGGCACGTGACGGCCATCAAGGAGACTCCCGGCGCGTCGCTGGTGGCGGTCTGCAGCCGGAACGAGGAGAAGGTCAAGGCGTGTGCGAAGGAGAGTGGCGGCGTGGCCTGGACGACCGATTACCGGGAGATCCTGAAGCGGTCGGATATCGATGCCGTGGCCGTGACGCTTCCCCACGACCTGCACGAATCGGTCTGCGTAGAGGCGGCTGCGGCCGGCAAGCACGTCCTCATGGAAAAGCCCCTGGCCATCACGGTCGCGGAGTGCGACCGGATGATCGCGGCCTGTGAGAGGGCCGGCGTCGCACTGGCCACCTGCTACCAGGGGAGGTTCGATCCCCTGCCCCAGAAGCTCCACGCGGACCTTCAGGTCGGGAAGCTGGGCCGGCTGCTCCTGGCCAGCCTGCACGTCAACTGGTACCGCGACATGACCTACTACAGCAGCGCCCCCTGGCGCGGCTCCTGGAAGACGGAGGGCGGCGGCGTTCTCACCACCCAGGCCAGCCACGGGCTGGACATGCTGCTCTGGTTGGCCGGCCCGATAGAGAGCGTGACGGCTCAGATGGCGACCCTCGACCACAAGATCGAGGTCGAGGACGTGGTTCACGCGCTCCTCCGATTCAAGAGCGGGGCGCTGGGGATCATCGAGACGACCACGCTAGCCTACCCCGGCTTCAACGAACAGCTCGATTTCACGGGGACGAACGGTTCGGTCATCTTCGAGAAGGGGACCGGCCGCCTTCGCTGGTATCTCAAAGAGCCCAAGTCGGAATGGGTGGATCAGGGGGAGGCGTCGAGCGGGGCCGGCTCCGCCATGGCCATCTCGGCGGGTCCCCACATCGCCGCCTACCAGGACTTCGCCGCGGCCATCCGCGGGAAACGCGCGCCCCTGGTCGACGGCAAGGAGGGCCGGCGCAGCACCGAAGTCATCCAGGCCATCTACAGGTCCGGACGGGAGAAGACCACCGTCCTGCTAACAGGCTGCTGAAAAGGGCCCATCTGCGGCGTTGGCTTGCTCGGGCGCTCGTTGCGGCGTACCTGGAGTACGC
>JBEKLW010000025.1:0-12991 GCA_050008815.1 Bryobacteraceae bacterium | reverse complement strand
AATCAGACGCGACTCCCTAGAATAGCACCGTGGACGGTTCGAGTGTTCGGTGGTGGGACTTTTCAACGGCGAGTGTTAGGCGGAGGAAGAGATCGCGCCGGCGGTCGCCCCATCGGGCCCTGGGGCGTGGCTTGAACTCGTTTGCAGCCTGACGGACATCAGAGTGGCCAGTGACCCCACCGCACGATCAACTGAATGCGGCGCGTGCGTCGAAGTTCTCCGGAGCGCTTCTGCGATTTGCCGACCGGTCGACCGATTCCTGACCAAGTGTCGCTGTAAGCGGGCGAGCGCGCTGGCTGTTAAAATGATCCCTTGCGACATCTCCCCAATCTGTTGTCGGTCCTGCGGATCGTCCTGACACCGGTCATCGTGTTGGCGATCATTCGGTCGGAGTACGAAGCGGCGTTTCTGATAGGCGCTGTCGCCGGCGCGACGGACGGACTGGACGGCTGGCTTGCACGGCGCTTCGATTGGCGCTCACGTTTGGGGGCCTTCCTTGATCCACTGGCCGACAAGCCCCTCGTGGTGCTCGGCTACTTGGCCTTCGGGTTCCAAGGCCTGGTGCCGTGGTGGCTTATCTCGCTCGTCCTGGTGCGGGATGCGATTATTCTGGTAGTCGCAATGTCGGCCGCAATCTGCAAGAAAATACGGGAGTTCCCTCCATCGCCGTGGGGCAAGTTGTGCACCATCGTACAAATCTCAGCCGGCGGCATCGTACTCGCCGCCCATGCCTGGCCGAATTCCCCCTTGCCGTGGCTAGTGATGCCCTCCATATGGCTGACAGGAGCCGCCACAGTGTGGAGTGGGCTCCATTACGCGTGGTTCACATTCAAGCGCCTCGCCCGAAGTTCGTCAGCCTAGGACCTTGCGAACAGAAGACTGCCTGGTCGGATCAGTCCCAGCCGCGGCGTGGCCATCGCAAGACGCAACATGGCGCTCGCCTTTGGGCTCTTTGCGGCATAGGCTGTCGCCGGTCCGCCTGCAACCACCGCTGGGCACGAGTCCGACCGGTGGCGGACACTGCCTCCCCTCGTAGGCCGCCTGGCCGTACCGCGCACGGAGGATCGCGCTTTGCTAGAATCGGGCGTTGTGCTGGACGTCCTCCGACATTTGCGGTCTGTTTTGTACACCATCCCGCTGTGCCTGTTGGCAACGGCCTTGCTCATCTGCGGGGGGCTGCTGACCGCGACTGAGGACGGCGCTCGCGCGCAGCGGGCACTATTCAAATGCTGGGCCCAGTGGATTCTATGGATCTGTCGTCTCCGGGTTCGCGCCCATGGAGTCGCAGATCTTGAACCGGATGGCGCCTACGTTTTTGCCTCGAATCACACGAGCATCCTGGATGCGCCGATTCTCATAGCCGCCATCCCAAACGACCTTTGCTTCCTGGTCACGTGCAGATTCATACCGGTCCTTGAGCTCTTTTTGCGTAGGACTGGCCAGATCGGAATCAGGCGGAACAACGCTACCCAAGAGAGCCGCAGCCTTGAGGAGGCCGCCGACGCTTTCTCGAACGAGTCGCGTTCCCTAGTCGTTTTCCCTGAAGGCCACCGCTCGGCAATGTGCCGCGCCCCGTTCAGAGATGATGCTGCTCATCTCGCCATTTCATCAGCCCGTCCGCTGGTCCCGGTCCGCGTCGAGGGTGTCCGGGCCGCGCTTCCGGGGAAGTCCACGCTGATAATCGGTGGCACAGTCGACGTTTATGTCGGGTCGCCGACTCCGACCCGCGGCCTCGATGCGAGGACTGCAACAAACAAGCTTCGTGACCAAATTGCTGCGCTGGCTCACTTGCATTGAACGAGACAGAGGGATAAGCACAGGAGCACTATGATCGCGCTGGATGATGCCGACAGCATTCGGAGGTTCTTGAAAGATCCAAGCGGGCCGGCAATTCCCGACGTGGAATATATGGCGGCCCAATGGGATTCGGATTCGATCCCCGCCGCAACAAAGGGGCTTGCTGGTCTCTTCCTACTCTGCGCGGCTGCGGAGGCATCGATAGCAGAGCGGGCTCCCAGCCTGCAACCACCGAATGAGTATCTGAAAGACGCCAGCGTTCAACGAGCGTTGTTATCCGAATATGAAGTCAACCCACACGTGCTTACGATGATCGACAAGCTCCAGTACCATCGCCCCGGCACGACGTCCATTATCTTGCGATCTGGGTCTACGCATGTCCTGAAGATCATCAAACCCTGGTTTTGGGATGTCGCCAGCATCGCTCGCGCCACCGCCGCTTACAGGACTGAGTTCGGGGACCTCGGTTCACGTTGCCCCACCGTTGTCGACTCTGACAAGAAGTGGATCTTCATGACGTACATCCAGGGGCGGCCCTTGACGGAGTACATTAGGAAAGACCTCCACCCTCTGCCCGACGATCCGAATACCATGCATCTGTTTCTTTCTCAGGTGCAGGACATCTTCACAGAGATCTGCGACGCGTTAATTGAGTGCGCGCAGTTCACTCCGCCAATCCACCACCTCGACCTCTCCCCTGACAACATTATGGTCGAAGGTAGCCGCGGCAAGGTCAGGAGTGTCAGGCTGCTCGATTTCGGAGTTAACTCCCTCCTCCTCACCCACCTTCGGAACGATGAGAACGTATTAAGGGCCAGTGTTTTTGTCCCGCCGGAGCTCCAGGAGGGTGCCCAGGGTGATTCCCTGTCGGATATATATTCTCTCGGCCTGATCCTGCTAGAGATGCTGGCGCCAGCGTCGCTGTCTGGCACGGACGTGGGTGGGGCTCTGGACGATGTCTGGATCGGATTTCCCCAGATCGCGGCCAATGTCGAAGACATGATTGATCGTGATCCGAAGAACCGACTTCTACAGACCAAACGCCGTGAAAGCGGCCCGTTCTCGTCTGTGTCCGAATCCGTCGTTCACTCGATGAACCTGCACAGAAAGACGGAGCTGAAGCCGCGTTCCATTCTCGACGTGCCTGTCGATATTGTCAACAGCACGGTGCCCATCAAATCTGTCGTGACCGCGTGGAAGAACTACCAAGACTGTTTGCAGGACTGCGATCAAGCCCCGCTTCTGTGGGTCTTCCTCTGGGTCTTTGCGGCGCAGATTCTCCACATTGTAGTGATCTTTCTGATCGTCTGGACGAGCTGGAAGTTCCCTGACAATCGCCTTTGCGACCTCATCAATTGGTGCGCAGCAGGCAAGAATGTCCCGCCTCTTCCGTTCTGGGATGGTGCACTCGGCGGCACGATCAATGGATTTACACCCGGTCGCCTCATGGCGTTGACTTCTGCGCTGATTTTCTCCAAATACTACGCCGAGGTTGTCGCCCTGATCACCGTGCGATACCTTAGGTCTGATGAGCTTCGGCGTCACGCCCGCGTGCCCGAAGTCGCCATGCGGAGCGTGCCCGTACTCGGGTTCCTGCCGTTACTCTATGGTCTAGTTGTTGATCCGAAGGCGTGGCCGTTCTGTGCGAGTTTCGGTCTTCTTGTGGCGTCCGCCAATAACCAATCGATGTATCGGTTCTTTCGCTTCGCCCAGCGAGAGCTTTTCGGGAACGGCAAAGGTGCGGCTCCCGCCGGGCTTGCGGAAAAGGCGACCGCACAGGCGTGTGGACGGCAAGTAGACAAGGCGCTAGCGTCCGTTAAATTGGGACTGCCGTGGTCACAGTTCGTGGACGACCAACTTTACGAGTTCGAGCGCTGGCACACCGGTTTGCGGGTATACGCGACAAGCTTGTTTGTCTTGGGCATCTGTATGCTGAAGGGAGTTGCGAAGGACGAGTGGCTTTATGCGGTTCTAGCCGGGTTGTTCGTGAATATGGGTGTAATCTACCGTATTCATTGCTGGATTAGGCCGCCGCTCCTGCGGACGACGTTCGCGAGAATTGTGTTTAGACTGAGAATGGTGGACAAAGCACTAGAGAAGTCAGCAAACGTGACGGTGGGCGCGGTCAAGATCGAGGTCGCTGATGTCTGACGGTACGATTGCAGGGCATTTGCCTAGTTGTCAGTCGGATGGGAGAGCGGCTATGGAAGTCGTCATGCGACGAGACAGCGTGATGGTGAGCCGCATGCGGGATAAGTCGCGACTTCTCAATGCGGGCGATCCCGGAGGCGCGGATTCGAAGTTGGTGATACTGGCGTGCGGTGGTGGCTTGCGAGGGGCTTTTGGCGGCGGGGTACTGGTGGGCTTGAGTCAGCTTGGTTTCCGAGAGGTGTTTGACGTTGCGGTTGGTGTTTCGGCTGGAGCTGCGAACATCGCCTATTTCTTGAGCGGGCAAACTCGTATAGGAATGTCGATTTATCTGGAGGAGATGGTAAGTTCACGATTCCTTAATCCTGCTAGATTATGGAAGATAGCCGACTTAGACTTTATCGAACACATCTTTCGGCATTCGCCGAAGTGCCTTGATGTGAACGCCGTCAAGCGCGCAAGGTCAGAGTTTTACGTCGGGTCAACTAACACCCATGGGAAAGGTGAGTTCATAAATGCGAAGTTGTCTGCCGACATGGTCGCAACTCTGAAAGGATCGATGGCGTTGCCTATCTTGTATAACCGGGTGACGCAGGTGGAGCAGGGTGGGTTCGTCGACGGTGATGTATCGTTGTCGTTGGCGGTTCCGGAGGTCATGGAGATGTTTCGCCCTAATGATTTGTTGATCGTCATGAATCGGCCTTTTGCGAACTTCAAGGACCCGTTCTCATTTCTTCAGCGGGTCTTCGCTAGCCTGTTTTTGCGTGGGTTCTCAAGAGAGTTCCGAAGAGCCTATTTCGACAAGAATGCGGATCACAACAGGCGGTTGCGGTCTATGCACTCGGGGGCCTGTTTCGTCGGTGCGAATGTAAGTGTGATCTGCCCGGATTATGAGATGCCCCTCTTCACGAGGGATTCGGGCGAGATTAGGAGGTTTGCCGACTCGGGCACAGAGAAGATTCTGGCCATTTTTGATGAGCGTGCGTCCAGGGGTGAGATTTGAGTGACGACTCAGTAGCGATGAGATGTCTAGCTGGTGCGGTGTATTCAAGTGATCGTTGCACGGACCCGTTTTGGGTTACTGCCGGGGGGCAAGGGTTCGGGCCAGCTGCGATCCACATTGGCGCGAGATCCGGATGTACTACCAAGGCGGCGGCACCCGGGAGGAAGCCAGCGCCGCGAGCCCGCCCGGGCGGGACAGATCCGAACTTTCCGCATCACCGTGCTCGATCCGGCCGCCAAGCGCATCGAGCTCGAGCTGGCCGGCTGAGCCACCGGCCCCCCCTTCTGGCTCACCCGTAATCCGTATGTAAGAACGCGCAGCAGCGTGTGCGGATTGGCAATCAGTGCGTAGCCCGTATGACCGCGCCAGGTGGAGCGGGCTTTCAGCCTGCAACGGCGGCGTCCTTGCCGCCGGGAAGCGCCCATGCCGGCGCGAATGCCGGCATGGCAGCCTGGAAAGGCCGCTCCACGCCATAGCTGGCGGCCGCAGTTGTGGTGAGAAACGCGCGGCTAGCGCCGCCCGGCACGAACGGGCAGGAAGCGCTCGCAATACGGGAGGGGCACGGGGACGGGCGTGCCCTTGGGCGTCAGCCGCCCGGTCGTCTGGTCGATGCCGAAGACTAGCGCGTTGTCACTGCCGTGGTTGGTGACCAGGAGCCAGTGGGCCGTGGGGTCGAAGGCGAAGTTGCGCGGCATTCGGCCTTGCGTGGGAACGTGCTCGATCAGGCTCAGGCGCCCGGTCCCGGCATCCACGCCAAAAACAGCCAGGCTGTCATGACCCCGGTTGGTGGCATAGAGGAACTTGCCGCTGGGATGGACTTGGATCTCGGCGCAAGCGCTGACCCCCTGGTATCCCTCGGGCAGCGCGGATACCGTCTGCAACTCGGTCAGAACGCCGCGCGCGGAGTCCCAGGCGAACACGGTGACGGTGCTGGCCATCTCCTCGATCACGTATAGGAAGCGGCCGCTAGGATGAAACGCCAGGTGCCGGGGGCCGGAGCCGGGAGCGACCTTCGCAAACGGCGGGTCGTTCGGCCTGAGCGAGCCGTCCTTCTGGTTGAACCGGTAAACGAACACCTTGTCGAGACCGAGATCGGCGGCCAGGACAAAGCGGTTTGTCGGGTCGGGCAGGATGGAGTGAGCGTAGGCGTGCGTCTGGCGCTGGGGGTTCACGCTGCTGCCAGTGTGCTGGGAGAAGGCAGTGCGCTCGCCCAGGCTGCCGTCGGGCTTCAGGGCAAAGGCGGCGATGTTGCCGCTTTGGTAGTTGGCCACGAACAGATACCGGCCCGTGGCGTCCAGGCTCACATAGGCGGGGCCGGCGCCGCCGCTGGGCTGCTGGTTGAGCAGCGTGAGGCGCGCCGTGGCCGGGTCGATGGCATACGCGCTCACCGCGCCCACAGGCTGGTCTTGGAACGTGTTGATCGAGTTGGCGGTGTAAAGATGCCGGCCGTCGGGATGGATCACGAAGAACGAGGGGGCGGCGGCTTCCAGCAGGAACACCGGTTTGGTGAGGACACCCGTAGCGGTGTCGAAGTGCGCCACGGAGAAGCCCCGGCCGGGGTCTGGGGAGCGCGTGGTGCCGAAGAAGACAAACGTGTCGGCGGCGGCAGCCGGCATCGCCGCCAGCGCGGCCGCTAGAAGAGAAGAAGGCATGGATCGTCCCATAGCCCGACTAATGAGCTTACTCCAGGCATGGCCTCCCTGCGCCGGCCCAAGAGTGCACCTGCCCGCGGGTCTGTAGCGGCGATTCTGAAGTCCCGCTGTTCGCTGTCGGCTTCCTACAACGGCAGCCTCAGCCGCGCTTCGCAGCCGCGGGCGGTGGTGCGGTTCTGAAGCAGCAGCGAGCCGCCGTGGGCTTCGGCGATCTGGCTCAGCTCGAAGGGCGGGAAACCCTGCGACGGCGCGCCGGGCGGCTTGAGGGATTCCAACGGCCACCTCTACGAGGCCCTGCTTGCTGAAGCCAAGAAACAGGGAGCCCAATGGCCTTCTCAGTGGCACCCCAACACCGGCTCTGTACCAACGATCAGCGCCTTGGATATCGATACCCCAAATGCGAGATGTTACCTTGCCGAGGTCTACCGTAACGACCCGCGGCTCAAGAACAACTGGTTCTTCTGCGAATCGAGCACCCAACACGCCACGCTCACCGTGCCGATGGTGAGCTGGGTAAGAAAAAGCTGGATCTGATGTAGCCGCTCGCCACGACTTCTATTCCTCCGCTTTGGCCAGTTTCCAGGAGACTTCGTTAGTGGTGATATCGTAGTCGCGCGAGAGGATCTGACGCGCCGCGCGTCCCACCTCCTTGCGGCTGCGGCGAGCAAAAATATAGGACATCGTTCGATACGCTTGATAGCCAGAGAGCCAGCCGCCAATCGGAAACATCTCTCCAATGGCAATATAGGTCTGGTCATCGAATTTCACTATGCCTTCCTGCGCCGTGCCTTCGAGTGGCGCGGGGCCTGGAATATCGACCCAGACGTCCTCTGTGGCCAGACCTGCCGCGGCGGCCACTTCAGCCGCGAACCGATCCGGCTGTCCGGGCGCCTTCATTTTGGCCTCCCATTTCTTCCGGTCAGTATCGGAAGCACAGCGTGGATTAACGCCCCAGACCGGATGCGTGAGAACAAGGGCGCGCATGGGCAGAGTGCGGTCCTGAATCTCTCTTGTCAGGAGCTGCGCCTGCAGAAGACCGTCAGAACCATCCACCGCAGTCGCCTGACCCTGAAAGCAAGCATGCAGAATATCTGCATCTTGTAACCGCAAATACGTTGCTGGATCATCCAATGGGAGTCCCTGGGGTCGAACTTGTGCTTTCTCAAGAGACGTGAACAGCCGCAATATTGCCTGGTGTGCCGCGCGCACTTTGTGATGGTGGTAGACCGACGAATAGAGCTGCATCTTGGAGAACAGGATTTGTTCCAAGACGGTGGCTCCGGAGGCTGAGACACAAAGGACCCTAGGCTTCCTTCCCCCTTCATCTGCATCGAACTCGATCGTGTCTAGTACCCACAGAAGCCGCTCCACATCGATAGCCAGATTGAGTCCGGTAAAATAGCCGTCGCGCGCGACGTAGTCCAGCTTGTCCACGTCGAAGGGTCCGTTGATTAGCTGGCGTAGGAACCGATGCTCAGGCCCGGGCGAAGCATCGGGCCGCTCACTGTTAAAGTCGGAACCCACTATCATGGTCGCGATCAGCCAGCGATCGTTTCCTGAAAGCAGGCCACCGTACGGCGGCATGCCTTGGTACTGGCTGAGCATCTCGTCCCAAATCCGACCGAATGGTTTGCTGGTGATCAGAGAATACGTCAACATCTCCGATGCGCTCGCGCGCTCAAAAAGCACAGGATGCGCTGCTTTCACAGCGCTGAAGATGGGGTTGGACTCGTAGAAGACCTCCGACGTGTGGGAGAAGGGGCCATGGGCGCAGTCATGCAACAGAGCCGCGAGGCGAACAATAAGACGATCCTTATCAGTGATTGGAATTCGGCGCGCCAGCGCGCGTAAGACACGGTCTGCGACGGCAAGACAGCCGAGCGAATGCTCAGAGCGTGAATGGCCGGCGCAAGGATAGGTCAGCAGTGCAAGTGAGGTTTGGTGGACACCGCGCAAGCGCTGGAACAAAGGCGAGTCAACAAACGGGAGTTCCTGTGGCAGGATATCGATCATCCCCCAGAGCACATCGCGTACAACCTTACTGCTGCGATACCGCCGTGGCTTATATTCGGACAGGATAGGATCCGCCACTGCAGCCACGCGGTCTCGTAATAAGCTAAGCGGATCAGTTCCTGGCATGAGGGACTGACACCCAATAAGATGGGCCCCGGAATCTTCTTCCGAGGCCCGTGGCTTGTCTTAGGCCGAGACTTCGCCTGTCCCGGCCAATTCGGCGAAGCGCGCCGCTAGAGGTCGCAGAGCTTCGATGAAGTCTGCACCGGTGTTCTCACGAACCAACTGCAGGTTGTTCGGTGCGTCAGCCGGATCTAGAATACCCAGATAGTAAAATCGAGGATTCAGCGGGTCCACTCCGAAGCGAAGGGCATGCTCCAGGGCATCGCCCAACGCTTTTGAGTACACGTAATCGCCTGTTTGCGTAAACACCATGGGCGGAAGCAGCTCGGGGAACTCCTCCTTCAGTTGAAGAAAGACGCTGTAGAAATCGGGTCGGCTCACCTTGTGGAATCCGTGTTCAACCGCCGCAAGATTCAGCAGTACGACAATGGTGTCCGCAAGATCACCTGGTTCGCCGAGCGGCCGTGTCCAATCGGGCGCTGCAACAGCTTGAGGCATGCGATCTTCCCTCCTTTCTCCTGTGTTGAGTTCCGGAAACTGTGAGGACATGTATAGAGCCTCGGATATTGTACACCCTCATCATGTCAAGAGGGGGGTACCTGTGCTCCCGCCGCCTAGTCCTACTCCGGTCCCAACCTCGCAGTCTTTCCTCAGATCCTGGCGACCCAGCGGCGGCCATGCAATATCCCGTTTCGAGCCCGAAGGGGTTCCCATCCTCCTGTTCCCGTACTGATAATACTATACCCGATGTAGCCGCAACGCCAAAACAAAATTGTGTCTAAGTGTTTTGGCTCTTCTCCCAAAAGTGTGATGGGGGACAACGTGTTGTGGGCCTGCAGGTTGCAGGACGAGCGAGAACGCCTCGGGCTCGTTGTGCTTTTTGACTGCCGAGGCGTTGCTGCGAGCCGCCTGTTTTCGGCTGTTGCGGCGGGTTTCGCACGCCCACCAAGTCGCGACTCCAGAGAGTCGAAAACGGCCCTGGGGCGAGTAGGCCGGACAGGGTTCCTTACGGCTCCCGGGGTGCGGCACATCACCAGGCCAACCCATCCCTTTGAGGTCCCCACAACCCGCCCGCAGCCGTGAATTCATTGAAAGGAAAGCAATTCCGGCCGTCGCACTTTTCGGAGAGCAGCCTCTTTGAATCTGCAGTGGGATAAGATTATCGACGTCGCGGCAAGATCCCCGCTAGGGGTTTTTTGCCTGATCGTCCTGGTGCTGGCGTTCTTGGCGCACTCTCTCTTCAGACGAGCTCCGGTGCGGGTGCGCTTGCGGGTCCTTGTGATGATGATGGCCGCAGACGCGGTCTTCGTAGCGGTACTCGCCTCCAAGGTCCCCACAGCGGCCCTCGCGGGGCAGCAGCCACCGAGTGCGGCTAATGCGCCGGCGAGCACGGATGCGGCGCCGCCCGGCGCATTCTGACGCCTGGACTCTGAATCCTGAATTCTCGGACGCCGTCGGCTCGCGCGCGCCCCGCCCGTCGGCTGTCCGCTCTCCGCTGTCGGCTACCTACAACGGCAGCCTCAGCCGCGCTTCGCAGCCGCGGCCGGTGGTGCGGTTCTGGAGCAGCAGCGAGCCGCCGTGGGCCTCGGCGATCTGGCGGCTCAGCACCAGGCCGATGCCCGAGCCGCCCGGCTTGGTGGTGAAGAACGGCACGAAGAGGTTGGCGGTGCTGGGAAGCCCCGGACCTTCGTCCTCGATCAGCAGGTCCACGTAGGCGCCCCCGCGCACCCAGCGGACGGTAACGCCGCCGCCGGTCTCGAGCGCCGCATCCACGGCATTGCGCACCAGGTTAATGAGGAGCTGCTCAATCTGGTCCGGGTCGGCCTGGAACGAAAGCTGCGGGCCGGGCTTGAGGCTCACCGCAAGCCGGGTCTCGAGGCCCAGGACACGGCGCACGCAGGAGGCCAGGTCCACCGCCTGGAACTTCGGCTGCGGGAGCCGCGCCAGGCGCGAATAGGCCTCCATGAAGCGCGTGAGCGCCTCGGCGCGGGAGTTGATCACGGCCAGGCCGCCCTTGAGGTCTTCCTGCCAATCCGCCGGCAGCGGCTGGCGGTCCACCAGGCTCTCGAGGCTGCCGGCGATGGAGCGGATGGGCGCCAGCGAGTTGTTCAGCTCGTGGCCGAGCACGCGCAGCAGCCGCTGCCAGGCCTGCCGTTCTTCCTCGCGCAGGGCGCGGCTCAGGTCGGTGAGCACGAGCAACTGGTGCGGCAGGCCGTCCTCCCGGAAAGCGCTGCGGCTGACGCCCCAGCGGCCGATGCCGCCGGGGAAGACCACCTGCGCGGTGCGCGGCGCCTCGCCTTCCAGGCACTCGGCCAGCCCGAGCTCCGAGGCCAGCCGCCCCAGCAGGCGCTCGGACGGCTGCGCCAGCAGGCGCTCGCCCGCGCGGTTCACCAGCCGCAGGCGCTGCTGGCCGTCGAAGGTGAAGATGGCGACGTCGATCTCCGACATCACCGTCCTGAGCAGCAGCGTCGCCTCGACCGCGCCCAGGCGCTGCGCGCGCAAGGTCTCGCCCAGGGCGTTGACCTCGACGATCACCTCGCCCAGCGCGTCATCCGGCCGGGCGCCGCGCGCCCGGATCGAGTAGTCGCCTTCCCGAAGCGCGGCCAGCAGGTTGGAGAGCGTCCGCAGCGGCCGCACCACCCAGTTCCGTGTAGCGGACGCGAAACCCGCCCAGCAGACGACGATGAGGACCGTCAGCGTCCACTGCACCCTGGGGGTGAAGTCTCCCGTCCACAGCAGCACCAGTGCGACCACAGCGGCGGGCACACCACCAGCCAGCGCCAGGATGAGGACGCGGCGCTCGTGGCGAAGCGGGCGGGGCTTCTTCAGCTTCATGATGAACCCGCATTTCTCACCAACAACCTGCTCGATAGGGCCGCATCTACTGCGTTGCGCTCGGCCGGCGTCCTCGACGTACTGTTCAAGTACGCCTCCGGGCGCCGGCCGTCGCGCGCCTTGTATCTGCAGCCCTCTCATCGCGCCTCGCCACGGTCGTGGTGAGAAAAGCGAGTTGACCGCGGAGGCGCAGAGCGCACACAGGAGATCATACAATTCTTCTCCGCGTCCTCTGCGCCTCTGCGGTTGATCACCCCCTCACAAACCGTACCGCTGGATGCGGCGGTAGAGCGCGCTGCGGCTGAGTCCCAGCGCGCCCGCCGCTTGGCTCACGTTGCCCTGGTAGCGCGCCAGCGCCTTGCGGATCAGGAACGCCTCGACGTCCTCCAGGCTCATGTCCTCCAACTTCGGGGCAGCGTCGCGGCTGGGGCGGAGCGCCAGGTCGCTGGCCTTGACAGCCGCTCCCTGGGCCATCAGCACGGCGCGCTCGATGGAGTGGTCGAGCTCGCGCACGTTTCCCGGCCAGGGATGCTCGAGGATCACCTGCATGGCGGCGGACTCGAAGCTGGCGAGGTTCTTGCGGTAGCGCAGCGCGTACTGGCGCAGGAAGTGCATCGCCAGCACCGGGATGTCCTCGCGCCGCTCGCGCAGCGGCGGAATGCGGATCTCGATGGTGTTCAGCCGGAACAGCAGGTCCTCGCGGAAGCGGCCCACGGCGACCTCCGCGTGCAAGTCGGAGTTGGTGGCCGAGAGCAGCCGCACGTCCACCCGCCGCGTCCTGGAAGAGCCGAGGCGCTCGAACTCGCCGGTCTCGAGCACCCGCAAGAGCTTGGCCTGCTGGGTGGGGGCGATGTTGGCGATCTCGTCCAGGAAGAGCGTTCCCCCGTCGGCCAGCTCGAAGCGGCC
The DNA here is from genome assembly GCA_050008815.1 of Bryobacteraceae bacterium. Taxonomy (GTDB): domain Bacteria; phylum Acidobacteriota; class Terriglobia; order Bryobacterales; family Bryobacteraceae; genus JBEKLJ01. Next base: position 514 of record JBEKLW010000025.1, on the reverse strand, counting down.
GACGCGGTCGGCGCGCGCATCGGTGAAGGCGCCCTTGACGTGGCCGAACAGCTCGCTCTCGAAGACGCCCTCGGGCAGCCCGCCGGTGTTCACCGTGATCAGCGGCTTGGGCGCCCGCGCGGACACCGTGTGCAGCGCCTGCGCCACCACGCCCTTGCCGGTGCCGTTTTCGCCGGTGATGAGCACGTTGGCATCCGAGGGGCCGATGCGGCCGATCAGCTCGAGCACGGGCTTCATCGAGGGCGCCTCGGCGATCAGCGTGGGCCGGCCCTCGGCCCGCAGCAGGCGGTTCTCGGCCTCCAGGCGCTGCCCGTGCCGCAGCGCGCGGCCCAGCTCGATCTGCGTTTTGAGGATGGTCAGCAGCCGCGCGTTCTCCCAGGGCTTCTGGATGAAGTCGCGCGCGCCCCGGCGCATGGCCTCCACCGCCACCTGCACGCTCCCCCAGGCGGTCATCACGATCACCGGCAGCGTGCTGTCCAGCGCCTGGATGCGGCACAGCAGGTCCAGGCCCTCC